>JAGRAT010000248.1 GCA_020434495.1 Bdellovibrionales bacterium
CTGGCGAAAGAGCGAGTGAGAGAGAGGAAATCACCAGTTCGTCCTCTGAGTAGCTATAGGTGATATTCTTGATTTCCAACATGATCGCTAAACTTCTTTTAGCTCTCGTGTAAAGCGATGCTTCGTTATCCGAGCGGTAAGAAGGAGAGGGAGTGAAAGTGCGAGATAGAAGATTGCAAGGAAAGAATAGAGAGTTACAGGATCGTATTCGCGAACAATGATTCGTTGTCCCATCCGAAAGAGCTCATCGACGGAGATGAGACTCGCAAACATAGTGACATGGATAACTTGAACCTGCTGGGGGAGGATCGCGGGGAGTAGTTGTCGAAGAAGAATTGGGAATACAATTTTGGTGAATTGCATCGAGTGAGGAATGCCGAGATTGGAGGCAACGGCGATGTACCTCGTCGGAAATTCTCGAAGCGTTTGCTCAGTGAGAGAGGCCACAGCGAGGGCGTTGTAAACAGTTATGCAAATGGCCGCTGTGTAGAAAGGGTCAATAACTATCCCAAGAAGGCTTTGGGCGGGATAGTGGAGCCACACCATTACTATTAGAATCGGAAGAGATGACAGGCTAAATGAGCAGTAGTTGAGGGCGTTTCCAATGTGCCGGGAAGTGAACGCAAAGCCTCCGATGATAACTCCAAAAACAAGGCCACCTGTCCATCCGATCAGGCATAGAGATAAAGTCGTGCCCAATCCCTCAAGGAGCATCGGCCAGTATTTTGTGAGTAAGCCAAAATCCATAGCTATTCTCCTTGGGAAAAGTCTCGCGCTGGTATCAGAATTTCTCCTGGAAAATCCTGATACTTTGAAACGATGTGCTCGATGACCCCGGAGTTGAGCAGTTCGTCAGTCGCTATATCCAATATCTCTTTCAAGGCAAAGTTTCCTTTTTCAAGAGCAATCGTCATCCCATAAGCCATCATCGGATCGGGAAATGTTTGTAAAATAGTTCCAGGTTGTGCCTTCATGAAGCGTTCCCCCGAGGTAATGTCGGTGAAGGTCACATCAGCCTTCTTGCTGGCCAAGGTGAGGAGGAGTTGTGGCCCATCGGAAAGTTTCGGAAGCGAAACTGTTTCTGCAAGTTTGAATCGACGTTGACTGATAAGGTCTGAAAACTCACCATCTACAGTAGCGATTCGAACCTGAGGATTATTCAGGCTTTGAATGTCGCTTCCAGGCGGCGTGAAGCCTACTCGGGAATAAGCATATATGGGATTGTAAGCGATCGGCTTTACAAAAGTTATTACCTTTGCTCGCGAAGCGACTGGCCAGAGGCCGGCACAAAATGCGTCTATCTTTCCGCTGGCGAGAGCTGTTGGAACATCTCCGTATGAAATTTCATAGCTCCACTCAACTTTTATATCGAGCACTGTTGCGAGCTCTGTTAGGTACTCATGGAAAATCCCGCTGAGCTTCCCGGTTTTGGGATCTATCTCTATGATCTTCGGCCAGACTGCGTAGCCACATCGAAGTTCCGTCAGTTTTTCTGGAGAGAGTGAGTGCTTGGAGTGCTCAGTGTCCCCCCGATTTGTGCAACTCTGAAGTAATAGACAGAGGGTGAAAGTGAGAATAGAGGCAAAAAGAGGTCTCATCATGGCTGCTTCCTTTCCTGATGAGTCTAGAGAATTTGAAGATTTAATCTGTTGAGGACATAAACAAAGTAAAGAAAATAGCTGTTAACATATTAATATTATGGCATTAAATAGTGTTGTTATGGTACAACAACACCATGCGCATAGATGGCCAGTTTCGTAAAAACCTCTCCCTTTTGAATCTCTCAGATTACGAACTGCGTGTCTTCGCGAGTGCTTGCGAATTGGGTTTAGGCAGTGCCGCCAGCCTTGCGAAGCGAGCGAGAATTCCACGGCCAAGTGTGTATCCTGTACTTGATACCCTAATAGAGAAGGGACTGGTGTCGGTTGAAAAGCGAAAGGGAGCGAATATCTTCCTGCCTTCAAGTCCAGATGCTCTAGTGGTTTTGGCAGAGGAGCGGCTTGCAGATGCCAGAGCCGGACTAGAAGCGAGCAAGAAGGTTGCTGAAGCCCTTAGATCTTCAAAAGGGCGCGATGCGCTCACAAGTGCCAAGATTCTGATATTCGAGGGCAAAAAAGTCATTGAGCAGATGCTGTATGACTTTGATGAGGAATGGCGGCGGTCTATTATCGAACGCGGTAGAGCCTGGGTAGGATTCCAAGATTCTTCATTTCTTAAGCACTATGGCGATTGGGTCGTGGACTATTGGAAAGAGTATCAGTACGCAAAAGACTGGAAGAAGGATCTTCTAAGGTTATTCTCCGCGGAAGACACCGATACCAAAAAGGTAGCCAAGGAGGCTGCTCCTCTTGCAGGAAGTCGACGACAGCTAAGACCTCTTCCGAAAGGTATCCCCTTTTCAGCTTCGGTTTGGGTTAATGGAGACTACGTAGTTCTCCTAAAAACCCGTGCCGATCCGCACTATGCACTTCAGATTCGAGATGAAATCCTGGCCGAGAACCTCTATGTATTTTTCAATTTTGTTTGGGAGCTATAGAGCGCTCCCCCGCAAAATGGTTTCTTAGCGCTTCTCGCTCTGTACTCGGAATACTTTCAGTCTTCCCTTTGCGTTTGCCGTAAACTCCTCTCCTTCAAATACGAGTTCTGAATTTGGCGAGACGGTCAAGAACTCTTCCTCTCGCTTCCCCTCTACGAGAAAATACTGAGCAGTTTGTGAACTCAGATCCACGGTCTCAGCGCGGGGCATGAATCGATCCCCGTAGTAGGTAACGGCAAAATATGTGTCTTGATACTGATATATCTCTGCATCAGCTGGAACACGACTTTCCAGAGTGCGCATAAACGCTGACGGCTCGACGGCGCGAGAGTAATCACGAACAAATGCAAGACCGATGGCAAGTCCTCCGACCACTATCGTCGATGAAATTGCTATTAATGACTTTTTGAGCTCTGAACCTCGAAACCAGTAAGCACCGAAAAATATTCCAAGGAGAAGAAGTGGTAACAATGCACCAAGAAGCGAGGCACTTCCTAAGACTTCACGCACGATACCAACTACAGTTGCATCCTTTTCGCGGATAACTCCCCTATCAGCAATAAAGTCGGCCACCGAGTCGGATACCACGAACGTGAAGGAGAGTGTGACTGCTATTGCCGCGATTCCAAAAAGGATAAAAAGCATGGTCCTTCCTATGGCTACTGCCCGGCGAAAAAAATTCGGATCTCGTATGGCCTCCTCTATGGCGAGTGCAAGCAGAAAAGCTAAAGGGGGAAAAGCTGGCAAGAAATAGACGCTCCGTTTCGCCGATGCAATACACCCCATGGCAATCACCGTTCCAGCCCAAACCGTGGCGAACAGAGCGCTCTCCGATCGCCAAGAACCATGCCGAAACCAACAGAAAAGTACAGGGAGAAGAAGAGTCCACGGGAGGAATGCGGTAAAGAGATATATAGGTCCGAAATAGAACGGTTTTCGATGTCCCGGTTCGTAGTCCGGAACTTCCATAAAGCGAGCGAGGTTCTCATTTACGACATGTACCTTAAAAAATTCGTCTGGAAGATGCTGGTAAGCGAGGAAGTACCAGGTGCCAGCTAATGCCCCCCCGAGAAGGATAGCAACTGAATGCGACAGATACGGGAAGGTCCTAAGGGCTTGGAGATAAGGATAGCCAGCAGATGCCAGCCAATAGATGCCAATTATCGCGCAAGGTATTGCTAATCCCATTGGACCCTTCGAGAGGATGGCGAGTGCTATGCCAAATCCCGCGCTGAGAAGCCAGATCCAAGATGCTTCTCCCTTTTCAGTGTGCCTGCGAAGTGACCAATAAAATGAACATGCTGCCCACGTAATGCCAAGGGCGAGACATCCGTCAACTCGCGCATGTGTACCAGCTCGAAACCATTCAATAGCGGTTCCGAGAATACATACCGTACCCCAAGCAACCGGAATGTTCGAAACGGAAGCAACGAATATAAAGAATAGCGAGAGCGCCAATCCAGCGGCGAGTGCGGAGACCAATCGAATAGTGCTTTCATCAGCCTCGCCTGTTAAATGAGAGAGCCCGACCGCTATCCAGTGAAAGAGTGGAGGTTTAGCAGAAATCTGCCCAGCATTCGTGATCGGGAGTACGAGATCACGCTTTTGCACCATTGATTCTACAACTAATGCTTCTCGAGCTTCACCTCTCGTGAAAAATGGAGTGTCGTAAAGAACAGTGGAATACACTAGTACTGAAAGGAGAAAAATACCAAACGCCGTGACAAGAACTTGAGCGTTTAACTTCCGATCAGTGTGGGGCCGAGCACTCTCTTTTATGATTACTGTTGCAGCTTGAGTTGTCATTTCAAGTTGGACGCTACGATGGTGCCAATGGAAAGGGAAGTGATACAAGGGGATTCTAAACTATCCGAGAATTCCATTGGCGGGCGCTATCTACTTTATAGTTCGGCTTTTACCGCCATGGAAGCTCTCTTCGCTTTATCTCTAGCAGCTTCTACTGATTTATCACGGGCCAAAGTCACCCCAAGTCGCCGCTTGCCATTGACTGAGGGCTTTCCAAATAGACGGAGGTCGGTGTCCTCTTCTGTTAGTGCATTCTCGAGTTCTGAAAACTTTACGTTTTCTGATGTTCCCTCAACGAGAATGACCGAGGAAGCCGAGGGCCCAAGTTGTTTAATATTGGGAATTGGGAGTCCGAGAATCGCCCTTGCATGCAGCGAAAACTCGGAGAGGTTCTGGGAAATAATAGTTACCAATCCAGTGTCATGCGGCCGGGGGGAAACCTCGCTGAAGAAGACGGAATCGCCTTTTACGAAGAGTTCAACTCCAAATATCCCGCGTCCACCGAGGGCCGAGGTGATAGCTTCTGCCATGCGCTTTGCCTCTTTTAGCGCCAATGTACTCATCGGTTGTGGTTGCCAAGATTCTTGGTAATCCCCATCTACCTGGTGATGCCCAATCGGATCACAAAAACTTGTCCCGCTGCTGTGCCGAACGGTGAGCAAGGTAATTTCGTAATCAAAATCTACAAACCCCTCAACAATAACCTTCCCTTCTCCTGCCCTTCCTCCGGACTGGGCGTAATCCCACGCCCGTCCGCTCTCTTCGATGGTTCGAACGACACTTTGACCTTTTCCAGATGAGCTCATAATTGGCTTTACCACACATGGAAGACCAATCTGCTCTAATGCCTCACCGAACTCCTCTCTCGTTTCGGCGAATCGATATGGAGAGGTGGCAAGTCCGAGTTCCTCAGCGGCTAGCCGCCGAATTCCCTCCCGGTTCATGGTGAGCCTGGCGGCCTTTGCTGTCG
>JAGRAT010000024.1 GCA_020434495.1 Bdellovibrionales bacterium
GAGACCGAGAGTACCTCGAAAGGGTCAATGATAGAAGTGGTCATACCACCCCTGGCTGAGGGGTTTACATACTCAGTTTCCCAAACGTACAAAAATCTCGTTCAGGTTGGGAGTAAAGTTGAAGTTCCACTCGGCCGGCGGAGGGTTGAGGGTTATGTTTCTCGAATGCTCTCGGAAAGCGATCCGCACCCCAATTTTGAGCTAAAGCCTATAGATCGCCTTTTACAAGCTTCCCCTTGCTTTCACGAAGACACCCTCCGCTTCTATGAATGGATAGCACGATACTACTGTACTCCACTTGGCAAGGTTCTTGAGACAGCTATCCCTGGCTCAATGCCCCCCAAAACAGAGAAACAGTGGTTCACGACGGACGCTATCGATCAACGAATGGAGATTCGTGGAGCAAAACAACGAGAGCTCCTAGCGTTCGTCGCCGGCCACGGCAAGGAGGGCGTATCGCATCATGCCCTCTCAAAATTTTTCCCACATGCCTCGGCTCCCCTAAAACGCCTCCTTGAAATGGGATTAATTGCGATAGAAGAACGGGAAGAGGACTTTACGAAATATCTCGAACACCCTCTCGAGGAGAGTCTCACCTCCTCTATCACCTTAAATGAGAGGCAGTTGCGCTCAATTTCTGAAATAGTTTCAGCAATTGACAGTAAACAGTACCACTCCTTTTTACTCCATGGTGTTACGGGAAGCGGCAAAACTGAGGTTTACATTGAAGCTGCCCAGCACGTTCTCAGTCAGAACGGAAGCATAATGGTACTCGTACCGGAGATAGCGCTCACCCCACAACTCGTAGATAGATTTCGCGCCAAACTCAAAGACCCAATTGCTGTACTCCACAGTAACATTCCGAAACGAAAACGATGGGAATGTTGGCGAGCACTTCAATCAGGCAATTGTCGCATCGCTTTGGGCGCTCGCTCAACGGTATTTGCTCCGATGAAAAATCTCTCTTTGATTATCGTAGACGAGGAACATGACGGATCTTACAAGCAGGGGGATGGGCTTCGTTATCACGCTCGAGATCTCGCACTCGTCCGTGGCTCCCTTGAGAATGCAGCTGTAATCCTCGGAAGTGCAACACCATCTGTCGAGACTTTCTATAATGCATCAATCAAGAAACATCGATACTTAAGGCTAAAAGAGCGGCCTTTTCAGAACGAAAAACTCGCCTATACGGTCGTTAATCTCAACAAGATTAGACGAAAAGAAATGCCATCGCCCTCGATCTCTCCAACCTTGTTTGAAGCCATCGGGGAGCGTCTCATCAGAAAGGAGCAGGTATTCCTCCTCTACAACAGGAGAGGGTTTGCAAGATACATGCAATGCCGAGCATGCGGCGAAGTCGTTTTTTGTCCCAACTGCTCAGTGCCTCTGACTTTCCACCAAGTTGGCAACAAACTGCTTTGTCACTACTGCTCCTTTAATGCGACACCATCGCGGTACTGCCCTTCTTGTTCGCACGGATCTCATCACGACAAAGAACCGCTTCTTGAGATGCGAGGAACCGGAACCCAGAAAATTTTAGAAGAACTACAGGAACTCTTCCCTCAAGCAAAGATAGCCCGACTCGATCGGGATACGACTGAAAGGCTTGATCAACTTGAAGAAACTCTCGAAAAGGTGAAGCAAGGCGAAATTGACATTCTTGCTGGCACCCAGATGATCGCAAAAGGACACGACTTGCCAGAGGTTACCCTCGTGGGAATTATTGATTGTGATGTTGGCCTCCATATGCCGGACTTCCGTGCTGGAGAAAGAATATTCCAGTTGCTAACACAAGCTGGCGGGCGAGCTGGCAGGAGAGAGCTACCAGGAAGCGTCATCCTTCAAACGAGGATACCAACCCACCCGAGCATTGTTCTGACGACGAAAGAGGATTATCACGAATTCGCCAAGCGAGAACTCACCCTGCGAATGAAACTTCGCTATCCCCCCTTTGCAAGATTGGCTCGCGTTGTAGCGGCCACAACAGTCCGTGAAGTACCGCTACAATATCTTGGGTCCCTACGAGCTATCATCGACGACTGGTGTCGAGAAAACGAGATATCACTTGAGTGCATTGGCCCGGCCATCACACCAATCGAAAAGGTAAAGGCGCTGTATAGGGCACACCTCATTATTCGAGCAGATAAATCAGGAGAGCTTCAGCGAGTAATTGGTCTCCTCAAGCAAAACGTTAAGCCACCGAAAGATCTGAGACTTACCTACGACATCGATCCACAAGATATGTTGTAAATGCGGCTATAGCAGTTCTCAAAAGAAATCGCCGCGAAGCGGTGGGTTCTTTTGAGGGCTGCTATGTATCTTCCCTCTGGGAGGTCTGTCCTACGGCAGACGAGAGCTAAAAGTTATTGCCGCGAAGCGGTGATAACTTTCGAGAAGCGCTCTAGAAGCTCCGGCAATTACCGGTTATTGAAAAATATTTTTCAATTTTTCTATCAATCCATCAAATGAGCCGTTTGACATCACAGTTATAGCTATTTGCGGATCGCCGCCATCACCTTGAACAAGCTCTTGAACCCGCGAGGCGATATCACCGCCGTTCTCGAACACTTCGCAAACAGCTCCATGTGACGAAATATCCGACATGAGCGTATCAACGTTCATGAGCTCTTGGCCGGTATCTGAGTGGCGAGTCGCAATATCTCGAAGAAACACCCTATCTACCCCTTCAAAGCACTCTCCATATTCGGACTGAAATATTGCCCGACGACTCGTATTGGAACGGGGCTCAAAGGCTATCCAATGTCGAGCATTTGGATACTTCATTCGCAAGGCAGAAATGACTTCTCGAACAGCCGTTGGATGGTGGGCGAAATCTTCCAATACAACACAGGTATCGGTATCAACATGCTTCTGGAGTCTACGTGTTACTCCACGAAAACTCTTGATCGCAACAGCCCATTCAGAAATTGGTACATCACACACTTTCGCAGCAAGCGTTGAAGCGAGGACATTCAGTGCGTTCATCTCTCCAAACAATTCAGTCTCGATAGTGAAATGCCCGACCGGCGAAACCACTGATATTTCACATCCATCTTTACTTGGACTACACCCCTGCAAACGGTAATCAGCCAATTCATTTCGACCAAAAGTAATTAGACGTTCCTTTGGAAATTGTTTGATGAGTTCAACTATTGCTGGATAGTCCACACACGCTATCACGAACCCATCATCTGGAACTCGAGTCAACAGTTCGGCAAACTCTCGCACGATATCTTCAATGGAACTATAGATGTCGGCATGATCGAACTCGAGTGCATTCATGATCAGCACATCTGGACGATAGAAGAGAAATTTGGGGCGTTTTACGTAGAAAACACTATCGTACTCATCTCCCTCGATTACCCCGATACGGCCCTTGCCGGCTTTTAGTGAAGAAGGCAGTTGCGCAACGTCACCACCGATAAAATAAGAAGGATCCTGCCCTAGAGCTTCAAACCCGAATGCAATAAGTGATGTCGTAGTTGTCTTACCGTGCGTACCAGTAACCACTATTGAAGTCTTGTCGTTCAGGAGGTACTCGCCCGCAAATTTCGCAAAAAAAGTGTGGGGCAGACGACGCATCTCAACTTGCTGCACCTCAACGTTCGTACGTGGAACGGAGTTCCCAATGATCACAAGCTCAACTTCACTAGGAATGTTATCAGCTGAATATCCAGTAAACAGCTTCACAGACGAGTGCTCCAAGAGGTTCGACATTGGAGGGTAAAACTCCTTGTCACTCCCTGTAACTTCATACCCTCTTTCTGCAAGGGAAAGCGCAAGGGCACCCATGGCGACACCACATACACCGATAATATGAATTCGACCAGAATCTGGAATGCTCGCCAAATTGGAAGACGTTTGTAGGCTGAGATAGCTCTCGGATGGGTTACTCATATCATCCCTCGTAAATTTTTCCGACTCTCAAACGTTCCAGGAGCAATTAGTCCTCGTCACCGCCACCGCTACTACCGCCTCCATCAGCTTCGGAAAACTTCTCATAAAGCTGAGCGTATTCGATATCAAGTGCATCGTAGCGCTGTTTAAGAATGAAGTACTGTTCATTTCCATCTTCAATTTGCGTAACGAGAAGTTCAGATTTTTGCTCCGTTTCAATGAGTTGAGTTTTCATCGCAAGAATCTGTTCTTGAACCTGTGCGCTCATCTCGACTTCTTCAACGATCCGCTCAATACTGGCAGTGGTCTCTGAAATCTTCTCTTTGAGATCATCGTTCTTTTGCCGAAGTTCTGCTTCCTTCTTCTTGAGGATATTGAGTTCTTCTTTTGTCTCAATACCACTCGCTTCGAGCTCCCTTTCAATCTCCTCGAGTTCGCGAAGTCGAGTCTCGACGGTTTCCAATTCAGCTTGAGTTATAGTGATTCTTCCACGTTCCGCTTTCAACGCTTCTTGAAGATTCTTGTACTCACTCACGGCTTTCCTCATGCTGCCAAGATCCACCATCTGCGAGTACAATTCTTCAATCTTCTCTTTCAGTTCACCTTGAACCTCCGCATGCGAAGTCAACTTCTCTAGAGCTTTCTTCATCCCGCCCTGGCTCTTCCCAGCAAGGCTGAAAATCAGTCCAGCACAAACTACTGCTGAAACAAGACCTACAATGATGATGATGACGTATGACATAGCTAAATCTTAAACTTCGTCTTCCTCTTCCTCATCAGAATCATCCGATTCACTCGGATCAGTACCATCGTCCTCTTCCTCAGAGTTCCCTTCATCTCCATCCCTCTCTGGCTCAATATCATCCGGAAGATCGGCTTCGTCACCTCCTCCAGTCGCAGACGAAGGAAGAGGTATATCAATATCGTGTCCCTCTTGATACCGAGGGTCATCGAGATCTACCTCTGTTGCTTGAACCGTGGCTTCTAACGCAGCAATCGCTTCAGCGATTGCTGGATCCGCCTCAAAACTCGGCAAGTCCTCCTCAGCAGGAGCGCCACTCTTCTTCAATTTCAAGAAGCAAAATGCCGCGGTCCCAGCATTGGCAAGGAAAATTATTAGGGAAAAGAGCAAATACGGATTCTCTTGGACTTCTGGCTCTTCTTTAACGACCACGTACTCAACCTGAGGTGCCGAGTCTATCTCTGTTTTCTTCTTCTCATAGCTAACAACCTGACTCACTCCTTGAACAGTCTTCTTCCGAGTCTCCCCCTTAATTGTAGCTTGCAACTCGTACTCACCCTCTTGGGCGAGCTCAGTGGACGAAACTTCGTAACGCAAGGAGCCATCGGAGCGCTTCTTGATTGGTAGCTCAAGAAGACGTTTTTTCGAATCAATAGCAATGAGCTTTATCTCGATGTTCTTCAATCCAGCAACTTCCGGGTTCAATGTAACCCGGAAATAATCAATGGTGGTTCCACCGGTATGGCCAAGTGTGACATCAGCTATCTGTTCAACTGGAACAACCGTCAAGTTTATAAGTCGCGGCTTCACTCGAAATGGGATGGTCTGTTGACGCTCAAAGGTGGGCCCCTTCGCCAAGAGCTTTAATTGATAGTCTCCTGGTGTATCGAGCTCAACATTTGCCGAAAATACGCCATCATCAGCAACCGAATCTGCATCAACGCCATCATCACGGAGCAACTCCCGAATAATCGGCTCTGATACTCGGTCGGTTGGGGTTATCTGAAACGCATAGGTGGTTTCATTCGTCATCGCAGGAAGCACCACGGGCCTTTCCTGATCATAAAGACGCGCGCGAAGTACCCGTTTATTCCCAGCCAACATGCTCGATGGCCAGTCAGTAATAAGCTTCAATTCGGTCAGAACTGTAGCAAATCCTTTATTATCTGGAAGCCCCAGCACCTGCCAAACTCCAACTTCAGGATCATCGACAGTAATCGCATGAAACCTCGTTCCCGCGTACCAACGCATTCCCGAACCGAGATTGTCTGGATCATAGACGTTTCCAGAAGGAGTTTTTACGGAGAGGATCGCATTGTCTTGATTCTCGGTGTTAATATAAAAAGTTGCTTGTTCAACTTCTCCGTCAATTCGAAATCCCTTACTCGACATGGGAACAATTTGGGGCTTCTTTACGACGAGAAAGAGATCCGCAAATGCCTCATGAATCCCTTCCGGGGTCTCCGAATACCAACTCATTCCATCTGTTGCCTGAGCCATCTGGGCGAGGAGCTCTTTATCGGCCTCCTTAGAGAGGGCAAGGGTGTGTAATACAATTCCTTTCTGCTTCAACTCTGGTAACAATCGATAAATAAGCCCCTCTCGCAATCCTTCCGGAGTTGCCCATTTCGGATCAGGATCGAGCTTGCCGTCGGAAAGTAGAATAATGGTTTTCAGGGCGTTTGGCCGAAGATCTTTCTCTAGCATCTTCTTTGCTTCGAGAACTCCGGATACAGGATCTGTATAAATTCCTGTATCGGACGAGCTGGAGACAGCTTTCTCGATATCTGGTACCTGCATCGGATGATACTCAGTAAGAGGCCGAAGAACTCTCGCTTCTGAGTCGAACTCGACGATTCCAAGCTTGTCCCCACTCTTCAGAAATTGAGTGAAGAGTTTCGCTCCTTCATCCCTCAGCCGCTCTGGATCGGTGAGCCGCATACTAGCAGAGGAATCGAGAAGTAGTACTGCATCAACAGGCTTTCCCTCGGGATCATCGAGTGCAGGCTTGTTTTGCGCGAATACTTCATTTGCCATTCCGAGCAGAACAAACACGGCCCAAATGACAATACATAGAAGAATCGCTCCGACTCGGCGGTGAAGGCGGATATGTAACGCGAAATCTCCCCTCATTGCTTGAGAATCTGTATCCCTAAGATTATTCAGCACCATAACAGATGGTGTAAGCTCCAGTTGTACTCCAAACATTCGTTCAGAATGCTTGGTCACCATGGTCAAATCGCTCATCGATTTGACAGTTTGCTTCGGCTGGCAGTTGTTACTCACTTCTGACATCCTAATTGCCAGAAGATGAAATATCTCACCCGATACTGGCTTTACCCAGCTATCGGACCATATGCACATTAGGCCAGCCTAATGGAATGAAGGAAAAGTCCTTTCAAGATTAACAAAATGTTTAAAGATTAGTGTATACAAGATGTTGTAACCTAACCATGCGGTATTTCTCATTCCTCATCGCTCTAACATGCCTCAGCCTCGCTTTCTGCTGTGCCTCTATGGCACAAGAGGGCGGTGCCTCTATGGCACAAGAGGAGCAACAGGTCCCTTTTAAACTCCCCCCACGTTCAGAGCTGCTCCGCATTAAAAGTGCCGTTCTCACCACAAATAAGGGAAGGATTATCTTTGAGCTCTATCCAGAGACAGCCCCTTGGCACGTAGCGAACTTCAAATTTCTGGCGGACAACGATTTTTACGATGGAATACGGCTACACATCCACCGCAGGGGAGAAATCATCCAGATGGGGACTCCCAGACTGGCGGACCCAGATGGAGGTCCTGGATACTCACTTCCTCCGGAATTCAGCGAGAGAAGTCACGTCAGAGGAACCCTGGGTATGGCCAGAAGGCCAGATATCATCAATCCGAGCCGAAAATCTCACGGAAGCCAATTTCATATCCTCCTCACAGACGCATCTCGTCTTGATGGTTCATTTACGGTCTTCGGTAAGGTCGTCAAAGGAATGGATGTCGCTGATTCGCTTCGTCGCGGCGACGTAATACAAGACCTCACTGTTTTTGTTCGACCGGATCGAAAAGAATAAGCGCCTCTTTATCTCTGGTCAGAAACTTTAAATTTGCGACCTATACCACACCGAAATTACGACTAAATCAGGGAATTACAAAACTGAGACATACTTTCCTGTCTTACGACATCCAAGCCAATAGCCATTAGGACTGGTTTACAACCTCGCTTCCTGACGAGGTTGTTCAGGTTTTAGCTGGCTTTGCTCTCGGTTTCGACTCAGGGCAAAGCCACATTCTTTTTTTTCGCATTGGTCAGTTTTCGGTTCTGAAGTTTTTTCATTCGTTGTTCTTGTTCCCGCGTGAGGTTCATCACAACGCGTTTTTTTAACGCGACAGGGAAAGTACGTGGTTTTTTTATAGGAGAATATCATGGTTGCTGCTGACGCCGATCATACACCCGATCTCATCGCTGAAACACTTCACGCTTTTAAGAACTCACCACCAGCTGCGACCTATGTCGCCAGTCGCGAAGAGCTCTCTTCAGGTTTTCGTGGAGAAAGTTTTAGCGCTGATGATGTGCTGAAGAATATCCAAGATGCCATTCAACGAGAGCACTTTCGCTCCGATTTACGTCCAGTTCTTGAGAAGGCAAAACAAGGAAAAGAACTCTCCAACTCCGAAGCGGACTCCATTACGAGCGAAAGCCTCAGGCACACATCGGTGTCGGAGCGAGTCGCTCTCCTGAAGAGTCTTGCGAGTGGTAAAGTCTCAGAGAATGACGTGTCCGCAATCGCTCGGATTCTCACCCATGACCAATATGGGCTCAAACTCATCGATGAATCGGCACAACAATTTTTTCAAGAGCTCACCAAAGAGTCGCTCGAAATCTTTAAAGCGCTACTCTCAATCTCTCCGTCACAGCCTCAAAAGAAGATGCTATTTGATAGTTGGCTCAACACTCAACTGAAAGAGCTGACCGCATCGGTTTCGAACGAATCTGAGAGAGCGCAATTTGCCCAGAACGACCTCTCGATTCGAGAGCGACTTGAAGTGCTATCCTTTGTCTCTCCGACGGAGCGCATGGATTTTGCGAAAGCGCTGTTGTCACTTTCAACCTCTGAGAAATCTTACCACGATTTTATCACTGACAAACTCGACAACACGATCGGACAACTTCCGATATCAGAGCGCGTAGATCTCATTGAAACAGCTCTAGTACAGAACAGAACTGGCCAAATTGAACATCTACTGCGAGCATCGAACAGTATTGAGGAGCTCGTTCGAACTGTCGACGCTGTTGGAACCGAGAGATTACTTGATCTCAACATCACAGCAGTCACAGAGATGGTTGCTCAATCCATCCTCGTTCCTGTGATGAGAGGAATTGATTTTGGATCGCATGCCAATTTGGAAACACTTGAAGAAATCACTTCAGCGCATGCACATCTAAAACAGACCCTTGCATCTATCCCAGAAATAATCGCTTCTTTCCCTGCGATTCAACATACCGCTGCAGCACAACAATACCTTTCAACATATGTCAGTGATCTCATTGAGCTGGGAGAAGAGGCTCAGAAGTTTTCAGAAAATGTAACGAGCTATCGAGATCTGATCCAGCGATATACGCTGATGGCGGAACTTGAGTTCTTCTACGGGGTCGACATTTCAGCGAAGGACTCCATTAAAAGCTCTTGGAGCGACCTTCTAGATGAAGCATGCACTTTGAGTGAGTTTGGAATAGTTATTGGTCCAGATGAACTTCAAGACACAGTTCAAAACGAACAACGCCTTGAGCATTGGCAATTAAAACATCTGAAACAGATCGGAGAAGTGCTTCGCGCTGTTCCTGAAGCAGAGCTTCTCTTTACTCCAAATTTAAACCGCATAGAGCTGGTAGAAAGCTTGGGGCAGTATGTACTTGGAGCTCGATTCGTGAACGGTGTAATACAAATCGCAGACCTCACCCTTGACCATCAAGGTATTGAGAACTCATATGAGGGTACTGAATCACTCCTCGTCGTACTCGCACACGAAATCGGGCACGGTGTTCAAATTGGAGATGGTCCCTCCAACATTTACTTTCCAAGAGATGGAAACGAGCCATACTTCGGGAAGGGGGAAGAAATCCATGATTTCGATGAATGGTTAAAGCTCTCTGACTGGAAGGTCTACGATCGCAAGCGCTATGAGCTCGCTGACGAACCAGGGTATATCATCCTCGACGGCGAAAAACTTCCACTTGAAAAGCCTGTGGCCTTTGATGGACAAAACATAGTCCTTTCTTATAGCTCCTGGGGAAATGTTCTTCAGTCTTACGACGCCGATAGCGACTTTAGTAACCGCTGGTATGCAAAAACAAGCCCATGGGAGGACTTTGCAGAAGCTTTCTCTGAGTACCTATTTCTCCCCGAGCGCCTCATTGAAGATGCACCAGAAAAGTTTCAGCATCTCGAGCTTGAGCTTCGCCGTTATGCGGGAGATGCAGAACTTCGAGAAAAACTCGAAAAGCGGCTGGAAGAGAAAAGAAAGGAAGAGGCTGCATACGGCCATGACGTTAAGGGGAAACATTAACAATTGATAGTTATCGTCCATACTCCTCCGCGTGCTCTGCATTATGTCAAATGAAAAAGAAAAAACGCAGAGCACGCGGAGGATAGACGAGACAAAAGCGGTCTGCAAAACTACGGACTATAGAGCGCTTCTCGAAATTTATTGCCGCTTCGCGGCAATTTCTTTTGAGAACTGCTATAGTTCCGGTGAATCAAGATAATTCGTCGTATCTTCAAGCTGCTGAACGACTTCAGGTTCGGTACCTTCAATAAAATAATCAAGGAGAGCATCGGGAGCATCAGGAGCGGTTGGATGTCCAGTAACTTTACTCACCCAACGCGCAACAACACCCTCTGGCGGTACAAAATCCGCTGGCTCGGGAGATTCTGGCTCGACGTACTCGATCCCGAGCTCCTCAGATTCCTTCTTTCGAAGTTCAACCAATGCCGCATGCTGCTTCTGTTCTTCTCGCTCCAAAAAACTCTTCATGAAAGAAAGCCATATAGGAGCAGAGACACGCCCCCCTGTTTCCTGCGGACCGATAGTCTTCTTCAGATCAAACCCAACCCAAACACCACACACCCAATTCGGTGTATATCCAACGTACCACGCATCCATGAGATCATTCGAAGTACCGGTCTTGCCGGCGGCCGGCCTTCCGAGCTCACGAATTCGCCATCCCGTACCTCGCTCAACTACTCCCTTCATGAGATTGGCCATAATAAAAGCCGTTTGTTCACTAATGACTCGAGTCGCCTTCTCCACCTGGGTGTCGGTAGCGGAATATATTACCGTGCCATCTCTATCGAGCACCCGAAGGATAAAGATGCTCGGCATCAGCACCCCTTTATTCGCGAAAACACCATAGGCGCGAGTAATTTCTAACGGGGTAACCTCACTACTCCCGAGAGAGAGAGATAAATTAGTGCCGAGCGGACTCTCTATTCCGAGTTTACGCGCGTAATTAATAACCCACTCAACTCCGATTCGAGAGATAATGTCAGCCGAAACTAAATTTCGGGATTTCTCCAGAGCTGTTCGTAAAGTGATTGGTCCAAGAAACGTTTCATCGAAGTTTCCTGGATTCCAATACTGGTCACCAATCTTGAAAGTTCGTTTTTCGTCATAAACAATCGAGGCCGGGGTGTAACCGAACTGATCGATTGCAGCCAAATAGACAACCGGCTTAAAGGATGAACCCGGCTGCCGAAACGATTGGGTCACTCTATTGTATTGGTTCTTGCTAAAATCGTATCCACCGATAACCACTCGAACCTCACCAGATGATGGCTCCAGCAAAACAAGGGCGCCTTGAAGGTTTGGAGTTTGGTCAAAGAGCAATGGTGGTTTCTTTTCATCCCCCTCCTTGGACTCAGAAAGGGAAACTTCAATGATATCGCCAACCCGTAGGTGCTTTGCCAACTGAATAGATTTCACCTTATCTTCAGCATCACGAAGTCGGTTAGCCCACGCAGTTCCAGACAGCGCGACCGATGCCTCAGTCCCATCTGAAAGCACAACCGCAACGCTCTTATCGGCAACCTGTCGTACCATAGCTGGATATTTCGTATGGGGTTCCCATTCTTCAAAGGGCGGAGATTGATAGGCCGCGAAGAACGCGGAAAGATCTCCGCCGGCAACATGCTCAAGGGGGCCGCGCCATCCACGCCTCCTATCAACCTCCTCAATTCCACGATTGAGTGCTGCCTGCGCCACCCGAGTTGCCTCAACATCTACGGCTGCTTCAACACGGTACCCACCGGTATCAAGAGGAAGTGAGGGAAAGCGCTCTTCGAATTTCCTCCGCACCTCTGTAGCGTAATAAGGAGCATCAACAATAGTATGGGGGAGAAAAGAGTAGAAGGTTAACTTCTCTTTCTTTGCGGCATCAGCCTGATTCTGCGTAATGAATCCAGCCTCAACCATTTGACCCAGAACATAGTGCTGTCTTCCATACGCTTCATCAGGATTTAATAGTGGCGAATATCTCGAGGGTGCCTTTGGCATACCAGCAAGCAACGCTCCCTCAGCAATTGAAAGTTCTTCAACATTCTTTCGGAAATACGCACGGGCAGCAGCTTGAATTCCATACGATCGATTACCGAAAAAGATTTGGTTCAGGTAAATCTGTAGGATTTCATCCTTGGTTAATCGCTGCTCAAGTTGGTAGGAGAGAATTGCCTCTTTCAGTTTTCTCTCGAGCTTCTTCTGAGAACTCAGTAATAAGTTCTTTACCACTTGTTGAGTTATCGTTGACCCTCCTTGTCGCGCACTCCCTGCTTGGAGGTTTTTTACTGCCGCTCTAACGATGCTGATAATGTCGATTCCAGGATGCGAATAAAATTGTGCGTCCTCGGCAGCGAGAAATGCATTCCGAACGTATGGAGGAATCTTGTCGATGGAGACCGGATACCTCCGATTGTCGGCATCAAAAAATTCAGCGATGAGCTCCCCATCTCGAGAGACAACTTGGGTAACTGCCGGCGGACGATAATCTTCGACACGGTCAAGCTTCGGTAAATCACGGGTAATGTAGTAGTAGCCCCAAACGAGAGCTACAGAGCTCACGAGAGCACAGAGGAGAAATAAGAATGTGACGATGTAGAGGAATTTTCTCATAATGGAATTGAACGCATGCTAATCACATCTCCGAGCAAACGCCAGATTGTATAGCCCCATCAGATGAGTTTTTAGTTTGTCAACATATATCATTGGGGGCTAGATGTGAGGCGGAGAAGCTATCTCTACGATTCGATCTTCGCGACCTGCTCTCGTCTCAGGTGGACTAGCATACGAGGTAAAGCCTTCAACCGAAACAAATAGGGGGAATCTCCTCGCCTGGCAATATACTCCCCGCTTTTGGCCTCATTGTCACGAATAGTAACGACCTCAGTGCTCGAATGGCCGTCATGAAGGGTTCCTTGAACTATCACTTCAAGGAGAAATCGCCCTTCCCTCTCCTCGTGAGCATCTTCAGTTGAGACATCCGAAAATTGAAGGGTCTTCAACACTGACAAAAGTTCCATCACGAACGGGGCATCAGCCTCCCCGTCCCCAACTAGCGACCATTCTCCATGAACCGCTTCAAGCACGATCGGATCCTGAGCTCCCAAGGTCAGGACAATTCTGTTCACAAACTGAAAAGAGTGAAGAGAGGAAACAAGAAATGAATCTAGCATCTCACTCCTTGATACCGAAAACACACTGAGAAGATTCTCGGGGACAAGAAATAGCGGGGCATCCTCATCGAGATCTAAAGTTGCATAGTAAGAGTGAAGAAAATCATTTCGGCTACCAATAAAGAGGGTCTCTTCAGTCCCGTCGTTATTGACAAAAACGAAACGATTCGAGGTCTCTAAAAAGCCAAAGTCCTCTCCCCTCCGATCACGAGAGCCTTCTCTCTCTCCTTCAAGATTATAGGGTGGAATACCTGCAAGCGCCTTAAGAGCGAATTCAATATTCCTCTCCCAACCTGAGGATAGTGGAAGGTCATGAAACCCATCAAGATAAGGGCAATGCGGAGAATCTTTGCAATCGAACCGAAGTGAGTATCCTCCTGCCTCACCAACAACGACAGAAAGTACTGCAAGCTTGTCCAATGCAATCATCCTAACGACATTATTCGGAGAAGATCGGAAGAACCACGCACCACTCAAAAGTAGTACAACTACAAGGGAGATGAGAAATGCCGCAGCAATATACTTCCTACGCATATCGAACAGCACGTGCATGAATGTTTCGTTGGCGTCGCTTCCACGAACTATACAAGAAAAGAAGCACTAATACTTCGAGGATCAGGAGAAAAAACAGTGAGGTTCTCTCCCAGGCTTCAGTTGAGACTTCCACAAAGGAATCCTCGCGCGCGCGCGAACGAAGCTGCACAGGAGTTGTCGGTGCTCCGCCCCAGAGAAGAGCCCCTCGAAACAGCTCTGTGTTATACGCTTTTTCGATTAATCGATTTTGCAACCAAGAAGTATCTCCAAAAACTTGTAGCCTGCTGCCATTCTTCAATTCGATAGCAAGTCCGAGCACCAGCGGCTGTCTATTCTTCCCACCCTCATTTACCACCGGAACATACCGAAGCAATTCCTGAGTAGTATCGCTGGAAGCACCTCGCTCCAAGGCATAGGCTCGCGAAAATAACACCGATGCCTGACCGGGAAGGAATCTCGTAACAGGGTGGTGTGGATATAGTCGCAGGGAAAGATCATAGCTAAACTGTTCTTCCCCTGAAGGAGAGCGATTCAATCTCAAGATTGGCTGTTGTTGAACCAGAACTCCCTCCTGCCGGAAAGCTTGCGGAAGATGCGCTCCCTCTTCTACGGTGAGTAAAACATTCCCACCAGCCCCAACAAACTTTGCGAGAGACAGCTCCTCAGCCTCCGATAGCGGTTTTTCGAGGCCGAGCATAAGTAGCAGCATACCTTTCGGCGTATCGGGGAGCGGAGCTTCGGCTAACGAAAACTCTGTCACTTCGACACGCTCACCTTCAAGAAGATCGAGCAGCCGTGACGCTCCGAAAGGTCCCTTACCGTGCAGTTCAAGTTCACCATGACCCGTCGAAAAGAGTACCCGAATAGGATCAATAGCCATACTCCGCTCAATTCCATGAGCTAAAGTCTCTTCTGTTACCTCCTGGATGCGAACCGGAAGATTCCTTCCGTACTGAACAACGAGTCGGTCACCAGGACGAAGATCGAATTCCTTAACAAGAGAGAAATCAACAACAGGATCGAGAGAAGTGATTTTTAAATAGGAAGAGAATTTTTGAAACCGATGCAAAAGCTCGAGCTCTCTGTCGCGAGCGGTCATCTCTCCCGCCGCTATGGTGTAGACATGAAGCGGCGACTTCACCAAGGCGAGTATTCTCTCCGTTCCCGGTGTTAGGGAGTGAGAGGACGATTCAGATAGGTCTACTTCATACGAAAAAGAACGAAAGAGCAAAAAAAGTACGACGAAGCTCAAAAGAGCTGCCACAGGTGGAGCGATAATCCTCGGTTGGAAAATCATCGTGCGCATTCCTCGAAAGGAAACGATAGCAAGACCGGTCATCCCCAAAACACAATGAACGATTCCTAATCCAAGACATCCGTCCATTGAGAATAGGAGAGATCCGATCATTACCAGCAGGGCGGAACCAACTAGCAAGCGGCCACTGCTACGCATCGATCCCTCCTTGCCCCTCAAACTGAACAGAGCGACTCCCTTGGAGATATCGTTCAGCCGCGAGCAGTAAAATGTTCATTAAGAGACAGCTAACGACACCGGCTACAAAAAATCCAATAACAGAAACAGAGACGAACCCCTCAATTATCAGTCGCGAATACGGGACCGGAGACATCAGTTTTATAAACTCTCCAAGCCCAAAAGCGGCATCGTTCGAAATCGCTGGCAAGAAATAGAGCACCATGAGAATCGAGAAATGAGAAATAACAAGCGGAGTAACCTGTTTCACATACATGGACAAAGCCATTCCCATTGCGAGATAGAAACTAGAAACGAGGAAAAGAGAGGTAAACCCAAAGATCACCGGCAAGGCGGACATGTTGGATGAGGCGAGAAGAACGAAAGCGGGAACACTAACAAGCAAAAGAGCTCCAAGCAGATTGAAAATCCCAGCAGCGAATTTCCCTAAAACAAATTCAGACATTCGAACTGGCAATGAAAAGAGATACTCCAAAAATCCATTTTGCCTATCACTCAAGAAGAGGCGTGAGGCCAAGAGAGGAACAAGGAATACGAGTAAAAACCCTATTGTTTCGAAGTACGGTTCAATCACCATGCCGCGCAACGAAGGGCGATTCACTTCCCCGAGAAATCCAGCATTATATTGCCGCATGCGCTCCTGAAATGACGCAAGGTACGTAAAGAAAAAATACGCGGAGCCTGCAAGCAAAGCAGCGCCAGACAAACAAGAAGTGCCCGAGGCCCACCAAATAAGGAGCTCTCGCCATACAAAACTCTTCACTCGATACCAACGAATCATCCGACCGAAGCGACTCCCGAATACTCCTCATCTCCCTCCGGAACAGCCTGAACAAAATACCGTTCAAAATGTGCAAGATCCTTGTGTGACAGATCTTCCTCAAACATTTTTACCTGCCCCCGATCGATGACCAAGAGTTTGTTACAAACCGCGCGAATTTCACTAAGGAGATGAGTGCTCAAAATAGTAATCCGTTGATCCGATTCCGCGGATACAAATCTTCGGAACGCGAGGAGTTGCTTTGGATCTAATCCACTCATCGGTTCATCTAAGAGGAGAAGCTTCGGCTGATGTATTACTGCCGCAAGAAACCCCACCCGTTGCTGTTCTCCCTTCGAAAGCTCGGTACAGAGAGAATAGCGGAGGGGGAAGAGGTCAAGATCGTGAAGGAGCTTATCCGTCCGGTCACCGGAAGACGAATGACAACAGATCGATCGAATAAAGGACACATACTCCAAGACCGTTAGGGCTTCTGGAAGACAAGGGCGTTCGGGCTGATACCCAACAACCATCCGATACCCCAGGGGATCGCCAGCAAGAGAAGAGTCGCCACAACGAACCTCCCCCGAAGAAAAGGGGAAGACGCCTGCTAGCCCCTTTATCAGGGTACTCTTCCCCGCACCATTTAGCCCAACTAGTCCAAGGACATCGCCATGACTTAAGGAGAATGATACTCGAGAAAGCGCCGATATTGCGCCGTATGACTTTGAAACGCTGTTAACTATAAGCATGCTCACCAGCTGAGAAGTATCTCAGAGGCAGCAAGGGAGATTCAAGGGAGAAAGAAAGTATTCGAGCTATGGCTCCAGACCAGCACCGACTGGGAACATATTCCCATCACAATGCACAATGAATTCACTACCATCGATTCGAACTCGACCTTTGGTACACTGCTTTCTCGCTTTCGGCGCTTCTACTTTTTCTTCAATTATATCGACCGTAGTTACCTCAGTAACTGGAGAGTGCTCATTATCTCCCTGGTCACGAAGGAGAAGGCTTAACTGTCCAAGTCGCTTAGAGCCGATAACCCTAAGTGCATCTTTTGGAGAAACATCGAGCGTAACCGTCTGGCTCCGCATCAGTCGTTGGCCACCGCTGTGTGCGGCCTCCGCATCAGTACTTCCACCGAGGGAAAGCACCCGCGCCTTCTCGACGATAATTTTCGCGTTCATCTCACTCCCGATGTAGTGAGTAAGAACAACGTCAACGATAGTTCCAGGAAGCACATGGTATTCAATCGCTCGTTCAGAATCGATATTAATGGTAACAGCTCTATTTCCAGGTGTCAGGGGAAGAGCAGCAGTCGCAATCTGATCTGTTAGTTGACCGGACTGGATTGGAGCACCGGCAGCGAGATCGATCTTCGCATACTTTCCTCGAATTTCAGAAACATCTTGAATAGCTCCCTCAGGAACCTGATTTCTTGGCCAAAAAATCTTCTTAAATCGAACATCCGCAAGGGCAGTCCCAGCTTGCACAGGTCGTTCAGGCGCGAGAATGGTGATTGTAGCGATATTTTCGGTTGCCGCATTAGGGTTCACTAACTCTGGAGTCTTTTCTTGGGTTCCGTTGGCAATTTTAAACTTGAACACCACGGCGAGAACAAGAACGAGCGACATCGCCAAAATTGCTGCCGCAATAAAGAGTTTGCGATCACGATCAGAAGCTCTTCCCATCGAAGGGTGTGGACGACCAAATCTGCTATTCATCTAAAAAACCTCAAGACCCGCGTTAAACTAGCCTGCGAAAACTGACCAGCACGTACTATATATCCTGCCACGCTTTGTTAGATAACGTCTCCTCTTTTAAGAAACTTAACGACGAAGCGCCCAGAACTCATGCCTTCATTCAATTCGATGCAAAATTGGGGCCGGAAGATTCCCTCCTTGTGAATCTGATTGTTACGGATACGAAACTCGGCAACATACTGAAATAACTAAAGAATTATCTCGGTCGGCAAATCCAACATATAAAGTGGTGAAATTACATTCGAAATCTGACACTGTGCTCAACATACAGGAATCCTGAAACATTTACGGAATTAGCCCAATGATACGAAACATTCTGCTCTCCCTCTCTCTCCTCACTCTTTGCTGCATTTCTGGCTGCAGCACCGTTTATGACAATACGATTGGGTTGTTTGCAGGTAACAATTCGACTCCTCAGGGACAGGAGACAGGCTCTGAAGACGTCGTCGATGGAAACACCGTCTCCGATTCAACGCCCGGCTCTGGAGCTCTTGCCAATACGACAGAACGGATCGACTCAGCAAAAGCCACCACTGCCAAGGTAGCAGTTGAAGGCTCCCCGTCCCCGGCAATTCAAACTCCTTCGGACGAAGTTGAAGTTTTGTGGAAGATTCCAGAAGAGCCCGTAGAAGGGTTTGTCTTGAAATATGGTTTCGATAGACAGTCTCTCTCTGAAGAGATCGCCCTTGGGTTGAATCAAATTGAAAAATACGACGATCCGGAATTTGGATTCGTTTATCGCTATGTATTGAAGAACATACCTCCGTCGCAAAAGGTATTTGTGCGATTGGCGACTCGCACAGATGGAAAACTTACCCCATTCAGCGAAGTTTTTGAGGTAGCAGCCGAGTAAGGCTGAACTTCCTAGCGAGCGCTCAACTAAAGAATACTGCTCGTCGGAGCAGCATAAAAAATGGGGCCAAGCTGGTGGTACCCAACTGGCCCCGGCGAGCGAATGGAGGTTACGTTGGTCTCTTCCTGTCTCCGATCCGGACCCGAGACGGGCCCCGCAGACAGAGAAAAGTCTTATAAGTCACCTCGATGACAAAAGCTCAGTTCTGCGCTCTCTCAAGCTCGGTGACTTCACACGTTCAGCTTAGACACGAAACCTGTGAAATCACCCTCATCCGTGATTCCTGATATCAGCACTATTTGAGTGGTTGAACCTTGTTGCCTTTCTCATCCGACCCAAGTGTTAACGAGCTTCTACGAAAGGTTATGAGCCCAGATTTTCCGGTGTGACCTAAAGAAGTACTTCTTGGAAAATTCTTTGGTTGGACGACCCGCCCTGGAAGGTACAAGATAAATTGGCGGGATTTTTAAAGATTCCTGTGGAGATTCCTTAGACATTATTTCCCTCTCCTATCTATACTCTCAATATGAGCAACGCTTCTATGACAGACCAACTGAAGGATCTAACGGTTCTCGTGGTTGACGATCATTTTCCTACACGCGACATGGTGAAAACCATTCTCCGTGAATTTGGTTTTACAAAAGTCCTACAAGCGGATAATGGAGCAAACGCTCTCCAGCGCCTGGAAGAAAACGAAGTCGACCTTGTGATATGTGATTGGAATATGCCAGGGACAAGCGGGATAGAACTTCTTCGGAGCCTAAGAAAGAAAGATAGATACCAGAACTTACCATTCCTCATGCTGACCGCAGAGGTATACAAAGAGAACGTGCAAGAAGCTATCAGGTTAGGAGTTACGGACTATATCGCCAAACCGTTTACCGCGGAGACGCTTCTTCAGAAAATCATGGCCACGCTGAAATAGTCCTGTCCGATGACTTGCCATAGAAGCGTGACATGATTCCAGAGCGATCCCCAAAAATAATGGCACAAAGTGTCATTACTTTTGAGGATCGCTATAGTAACCATTTAAAGCAAAGATAGTCCCAGTACCGATATGACTCAATCTCGCCGCAAGCAAATTCTTCAGCTCCTCTCAGAACGTATCCTGCTCATGGACGGTGCGATGGGAACCTCAATTCAATCGTACAAGCTCCAAGAAGATGATTTTCGAGGGACACGATTTCAAGATCACGATCATCCGCTACAAGGGAACAACGACATCGTGTCACTTACTCGCCCAGAGATTATCGAAGAGATCCATAGGCAATTTCTTCGAGCAGGCGCTGACATCATTGAAACGAATACTTTTAACTCTACAGCCATTTCTCAGAGCGACTACCATACCGAGTCTGTTGTGTACGAACTCAACAAGCGTTCTGCCGAGCTCGCAAAAGCCGCCGCCGAAGACTTCACGAAGAGAACTCCAGAAAAGCCAAGGTTCGTTGCCGGAGCACTCGGACCAACTAATAAAACCTGCTCGCTCTCACCGGATGTGAATAATCCTGGATTTCGCGCCGTTACCTTCGCTCAACTAGTAGAAACGTACTCTGAACAACTGAAAGGGCTCATTGACGGAGGAGTGGATCTCATTCTCGTTGAAACTGTATTCGATACACTGAACGCAAAAGCAGCGCTCTTTGCTATCAACCGAATGCGAGACGCCACAAAGCAAGAGATCCCCGTTATCATTTCTGGAACAATTACCGATCAAAGTGGTCGAACCCTCTCCGGACAAACTCCCGAAGCTTTTTGGATTTCAGTTTCTCATGCACAACAGTTGGTTGCTCTTGGATTTAACTGCGCACTTGGGGCAGCCCAACTCCTCCCGCACGTCAAGGAGATAGCGAGGGTCCTTCCCGTTCCTGTTATTGTTTATCCGAATGCTGGACTACCAAATGAATTCGGAGAATACGACCAAACACCAGAACAGTTTGCGCGGGAGCTAGAGGATTTCGTCTCACAAGGACTCGTGAACATCATCGGCGGATGTTGTGGAACCACTCCGCACCACATAGAGGCACTCAACGAGCTCGTTAATCAGTACCCACCTCGAATACACCCACAACCCAAACCTGGACTACACCTCAGTGGGCTGGAGCCCCTCACTCTTAGCGCCTTATCGAATTTTACGAACATCGGCGAACGAACGAACGTGACTGGTTCTCGCCGATTCGCAAAACTCATTCGAGAGGAAGACTTTGAGGGCGCTCTTGCGATAGCGCAGAACCAGGTTGATGGGGGAGCGCAAATCCTCGATATCAATCTTGACGAAGGGCTCCTCGACTCAAAAGCAATGATGATCAAACTCATAAACCTGATGGCGGCCGATCCGGAGATCGCCCGGCTCCCGTTTATGGTTGATTCCTCGAAGTGGGAGGTGCTCGAGGCTGGCCTTCAATGCTTACAAGGAAAAGGAATTGTAAATTCCATTAGCTTAAAAGAAGGAGAAGAGAACTTTCTCGAGCAGGCAAAAACCATACGGGATTATGGTGCCGCTGTGGTGGTAATGGCCTTTGACGAAGGAGGTCAAGCGGATACCACTGAACGAAAAATTTCCATCTGTGAACGTGCATACAAACTCTTAACGGAAAGAATTCACTTCCCGCCAGAAGACATCATCTTTGATCCCAATATCCTCACCGTTGCAACAGGAATTGATGAACACAATAATTACGCTATCAATTTTATTGAAGCGACGAGATGGATCAAAGAAAATCTCCCTGGGGCCAAGGTGAGTGGGGGGATCAGCAACATATCCTTTTCTTTTCGCGGGAACGATGTCGTCCGAGAGGCGATGCATGCTGCCTTTCTCTACCATGCCATTCGCGCGGGTCTCGACATGGGTATCGTGAACGCGGGACAGCTTGCCGTATATGAAGACATTCCAAAAGATCTTCTCGAAAAGGTTGAGGCAGTACTTTTCAACAAGCATAAGAATGCCACTGAGGAGCTTGTCGCATTTGCTGAATCCGTAAAAGAACTCACTCCCGAACAAAAGCAACAGAACAAACTTGAATGGCGAGAACTGCCAGTAGAGAAACGGTTAGAACATGCCCTCGTTAAAGGCATTACCGATTTT
>JAGRAT010000249.1 GCA_020434495.1 Bdellovibrionales bacterium
CCACTTGGTTACTTCGATTGCTTCGCATCCGCAGCAACGGATAGAGGAAAAGTAATGTGACTCCACCTCCTATCGCTGAGAAGATCCAACTATATTGGGAAGGGATATGAATTCCAAGAAAGCTATTGGCCACAACGAAACCAACAGCTGATCCTCCGGAAACCCCGAGGGTATAGGGGGAGGCTATTGGGTTGGCGAAAAGGCTCTGATATGTCAGCCCTGACAAAGCCAAGATACTTCCAGCAGCAAAGGCGAGGATTAAACGCGGAAGTCGAATCTGGTAGAGAATGAAAAGCTGCTCTTTAGAGAGGGCGGCGTCCGACAATGGCGTAATCAATGTTCCTTGCGTTCCGATATTAAGAGAGACTAAGGCGAGAATGCTGAATAGGACGAATCCACAGGCATATACGCCGCAATAAAACGATCCGAGTCTCACTGAATCCACTCCTCTGGAATATCTCCATCGTCGAGAAAGGGGCTTCGAGCTTCACGAACAAGCACGAGATCTCCTCGTTGTACCTTATACACCTTGTGGCAGAACTCAGAGAGAAAGGTACGGTCGTGTGAGACAAGGACGACTGATGTTTCGGGATGGTTAACAAGGAGCTGTTCTAAGGAGGTGATCATTAAACACTTGGAGTCTTCATCCACCGAAATAAATGGTTCATCGAGAATAAAAAGGTCGGGAAGTCGTATGAATAGTGCCGCCCAATAAGCCCTTCGCAACTCGCCTCCGCTGAGGCGATTCAGACGTTGGCGTCTCTGCCCAAGGAGTCCTACCTGCTGGAGGAGGGCTTCCAGCTGAAGTTCGGACTGAGCATCAAACTTCTGGAATGCATTTATCCAGCAAGCCCTGAGAAAGGCTGAAAGTTCTAACTCAGGAACTGTTTCGTACTGTTGTGGGAGGTATGAGAGATGTTCGGCGAGGGCTCGAGTTTCATAACCGTTGAGCGGCTGCCCAAGGAGAGAAAGTTCACCACTCGCTGGCTGAATGAACCCACATATGGTCCGAAGTAGAGTCGTTTTACCGGTCCCATTGCTCCCGAAGATGCCAATTCGCTCCCCTCGTCCAACGCAAAAGTTCACACCAGAGAACAGAACTTTCTCTCCAGCGGTAATGGTTACATTTTTTGTGGCGAGGATCTCTTCAGGAGGGGTCTCGTTCATTCAGCTCTCCAAACATCTCCACAAAAGCTTTAGCAACTTTTGGATAATGAATTCCAGGAATCGAGAAAAATGGCTCACTTCGGACAAAAATGCTCTCACGCTGAACCGCTGGAACCCCAGCAAATTTACGCCAGTGCGTCTTCAGCACCTCTTTTGACGGGAGGGGGCGGTTCGGTGGAAGGATATGCAAGATGTGATCCGGACGCAGAGAGAGAAGGGCCTCGGCTGCAAGTGCTCCAGTCGCAACAGTCTTTTGTTCAAAGGCAGGCTTGAGCCCTACATGTTTGAGAAGGGGATAGAAAAATCCATCTCTACCAGAAACGTACAGCTGCTCCTGCACACCCCCGATGACAATTAAAACCTTTTGATCTGCAAGCGAATCTTTCACAGAAGCCATTTCTCTCGTTAAATCGGAGAGGAGTTGGTCGCTATTTTGATGAACATGACAGAGAGCCCCAAGCTCTTCAATAGACTGCTGAATGCCTTCTAGCGTGTTGTGATTAAATATGACGGATTTGATCCCTACACTTTCGACTTTTTTGATGAGGTGCCTCTGTTCGTGAAGTGCCAGGACAATGCTTGGTCGAAGAGAATGAGCAGTTTCAAGATTAACATTAAAGAGGTCTCCTACCCGTGGAAGATCGCTATCTGAAGAGAGAACGTTATCGAAGCTCGATACTCCAACGAGCTTGTCAGCAAGTTGAAGTGCGATAACGAGTTCAGTAATGCTTGGAGCAAGAGATATGATTCGTGAGCACTTCGCGTCACTTGTGGAAGTTTCAATCGAACTTCCTCTCTTGTCCAAAGAATGAGTTGTTTCGGCGGATAAGCTTTCCTCTGCTCTCACTGTTTGCCAATTTGCAAGGAACAGGCAGACAAGAAGGACTTTCATAGGGCGCGAGGCGCTCTTTGACGAATTGCCAGCTCGGGTGCCAGATTTGAGGGAGTTTTTAGAGGGTAAATTCAATACCGCCAAAGCCTCCGACTCCATACGTGCCAAATCCAAGTACGTCTTGATATTTTCGATCAAACAGGTTTTCCACTCGGGCAAAAAGCTTGATCTGTTCGGTGAGGTTATAGGATGCGAGAATATCTACTACCGAGTAGCTTGCGAGGGACGTTCGCGTAGCAGGGAAAGCAGTAAAATCCATGTCTTCACGATCGCCCACATACTTGAGTTTCGCCGTTATCCTGCCACGCTCCTCAGCAAACTGGTAGTTTGCTGAGAGTGTGAATCTGTTCGCAGCTCGGCGGACGAGATCTTCCTTTGTTTTATCGTCCTCTGCATCGAGGTAGGTATAGTCAGCTCGAAAGGAAAGGTCATCCATCGGTTCGGCCTCTATATAGAGCTCAAATCCATTAATTTGGGCCTCATCAATGTTTTCAACGATAAATGTAGCATCGTTAAAGGTGATAAGGTTGTCGATACTTTGTCGATAGAACGTGCCACCAAGAGTAGCCATTCCTTCGAGCACCACTTGGTCAACACCGAGCTCCCATCCAGTCGTTTCCTCTGGGTTGAGATCCGGATTCCCGAAGCTTGAGTACAGTTGGTTCAGTGATGGGGCTCGAAACCCTGTCCCGACGGAGGCTCGAAATTTCGTGCCATACTCCGGTAGCCGGTATGCTGGGGATATTCGGTAGGTCACCTCTGTTCCGAAGGTGTCATGATCGTCGACTCGTATCGCTGCAGAGGTTGTAAAGTCTTTGGTGAAGTCGACGAGCACATCAGTAAAGTAGCCGTTGTTTCGAACATCAGCTTGTCCGAAGAGATCTTCGTAAGGGCCGAAGGACCCATCTGATTGGTAACGCGAGCTCGCCTTTTCGAGTTGAGTCTCGGCTCCAATAAGGAGACGAATTTCTTCTGAAGCTTGAATGGTGTTGAGAAAGTCGACCGTGACCATTTGCCCTTTGAACCGGCTGTAGAGGGTATCTACCGGATGAAGCTCATCGACGCCGTTTTTATCCGTAAAATCGTGGTCTGTTAGGGAGAATCCAACGGTTGAGTTCCATTTGCCCTCAAAGAAATCAGCTGCAAGAGAAGATCTCCAAAAAAGTTGCTCATTGTCCAAAGTTCTATTGGGGTCATCGCCACCAATTCCTCCAGTGTCATCGAGGTCGGAGCGTGAATTGTTAAATCGCAAAGTATTATCGAACGTTATCTGCTCTGTTGGAGTGAATTTAGCTCGAAAGGTAAGGCTCGTGTTTTGGAATCCATCGTCTTCTTGATTTCCATCCCTTGATTCGGCAGCTGAGATACCACCTTCATCCTCTCGAGTGAATCCAAGTGAAACGCTGCCACCTCCGTCTTTCAATCCGTGAGCAACTCTAGCTCTCTGTACAAATCGTTCAAAAGAGCCTCCTTCGGTTGAGGCAGAAACGTTTGTCCCTCGATCGGCAGTCTTTGTGATGATATTGATTACTCCACCAATTGCATTCGACCCCCATAACCCGCTTTGTGGCCCGCGAAGGATTTCAATTCTTTCCACGTTCTCTAATGTGAGATCGGCAAAGTTAAACGCCCTTGCTGGGTTTCCCGGATTGTTCATTTCAATCCCGTCGATAACGACAAGGGTGTGTTCTGAGTTTGCTCCGCGCAAGAATATCGAGGTGTTTCCACCGCGCCCTCCGCTGCGAACGACGTCTACTCCTGGAACCTGCCGAAGGATCTCTGAGACGTGGGTGAGTTGGGATCGTTGAATCTCCTCTTCTGTTATGAGCGATATTGATCCTCCAACTTTCTCAATTGGGGTAGCATCCCTGTTTGCGGTAACAACGATAGGGGAGGCGTTTGCGATAGAAGTTCCAAGGGTAGCGAGGACCGAAGCCCACAGGAGACGATTTCTCATAGACAACATAAGTTCCCTTCCTCGTTGGAGAGGGGTGATAAGATGCGGGGATGCGATTTGCTCGAATTCCCGAAGCAAGATGAGGGTCCAATCCACGAGACTCTCGGAAACTGAATCGAAACTATGTCATTTCATTTAACGGCCATTCCATTTACCGCTTCTGTTTTTCGAAGAGAGCGGGTTGCTCTCAGCAACAGAGTAATGGCTACCGAGCTTCGATGTCAGGTAGGTCTTCTGACTCCCCGTGTTGCTTCTGGAACCTTCCCAACTCTTAAAGTCTCGGATTTGTGTTAATCACCCATCCGAGCGAGTCAGTGGTTCGAATCTCCAGGAGCACAGCCTCTCCCCACCTGAGCAACACCCGAAAACAGGGCGAGGCTCGTCCGAATGGGGGATGCAACGAGATACAGCGGCGGGACCGTGGCGGAATCTCACCGCACTTCCCTTGAACCTGACCTCTCCATGAATGCCAATCGGGTGCGCGAAAGTCAATCAGGTTGATTTTTTGCCATTTTAGCGGCATCGTATAGGGCTAAACGCCTTCATAAGGCCATAGAATCTACTGAAAAACTAACAACCTAGCGGAGACATATTTGGTTAACTACAGAAGGGGCGGCGGAAGAGGAAGAAGAGCCCCTGTCCAAGTCCAAGAAGATACCCACCGTATTAACACGAGCATTCGAGTTCCTGAGGTTCGAGTCGTTGATGATGCCGGAAGGCAGCTTGGGGTAATGCCCACCTCCCATGCTCTCAAGTTGGCAGAAGATAAAGATCTCGATCTCGTTGAGGTTGCTCCCAATGCAAAGCCTCCCGTATGTAAGTTCATGGATTACGGGAAGTTTAAGTATAAGGAGCAGAAGAAGGAGGCCGAGGCGAAGAAGAAGCGTTCCGAGACTTCCATCAAGGAACTAAGGATCCGGTATCGAACTGATTCTGGAGATTTAGAGACCAAGTTAAAGAAGGCCAGAGAGTTTCTCGCAGAGGGAGATAAGGTAAAGTTCTCTATGCGTTTCCGAGGTCGTGAGGTTATGTACCTTGAGCTCGGGTTGGAGAAGTTTGAAGAGATTATCGGTGAGCTGAGCGATGTTGCCGATGTTGATGAGAGATCCCCAGCAAGAGGGCGACAGATTTATGTCGTTTTGACTCCGTCTAAGGGGGCAACTGTCTCGAAGGGGACGGCTGATAAAGGATCTGGTGCGAGTAAGCCCAAGGCGTCTGCAGCTACAGAATCAAATGCTCAAGATTCTGGAGTTCAGGCTCAGAAGGTTGAGGAGGAGTCTGAGTCTTCG
>JAGRAT010000250.1 GCA_020434495.1 Bdellovibrionales bacterium
TTAGGATATCAAGGAAGGATTTCGGGTGGATAATTCATCTTTTTCTCAAGGGTTATTTTCAAGACGTAATCTCAAACTCAGAGTTCGGGGTTTAGCAGTTTTCTTTGCGTTAGCTCTTTTGTGTCACATAAATGCTCCCGTAGCTCATTGCCAGGACTCAGACCCCTTTAGTTCATTTAGACTTCTTCTTGATCCCATAGATACGCTATTAGACAACGACGAGAGGGTAGTGGATTTTAATCTCAATTTGGGAGTCTTCAATAATCGCCATGGACTCACCTGTAGAGTTTCACCAGATCTATTCACACTTGGGGAGTTTGGTCGCTTCAACTGCTCTCTCACCTGTGATTACAATTCTCGAGAGGGATACTTCGAGAGTGAGTTTGTTGTTGGATACGATCTCGATCTCGGCTATGCAGGAAGACTCACCTGCGGAGGAATATGCGAGTACGATTTTGCCGGCGGAGGCGGGTTCTCGGTTGGAGCCAGCGCTGAGTATGCACTACAACTCGGAGATTTTACCGACTTTGGGAGTGGACTCCTATCGAGATTGATTGAGAGCTGCGGAATTCGAGCGCAAGCTACAATTAACGAAAGCTTTGGAGCGGAGTATGACCTCTTTCTTGATCTCGGAGGGTTCACATTCTGATTGAGCTGAGGAGAGTCCTCATCCGCAGTGCCTTTGTGAGCATCGCTAAGCTGCTGCTCCTAACGTTTTCCCTCTTCTTCAACAGTGAATAGGATATTCGATAGGGAAATATAACTCGACGCCCTCGGGTTTCTTAACCGACCAAGTATCCTTCCATCTGGAGCTATGTCTAAGCGAGCAATGTCTCGCGATTGACTTCCGTTCACTATCGTCGTTCGCGTTGGACGACACCACTCAGGAAGGGTAGCTATATGTTTTGGCGTGGTATCAGTGGGGATGGAGGCTTTCAACAATCCTGAAACGATACAGATTTTTCCCTCTTTTACTACTGAAGCTGAACCATAGGCTCCACCGTAGTGGCTAGCACCCGGAGCGAGAGTCAGCTCTTCACCTCCATCCACAGGAAATGCAATTCCATCGAGATCTACCCAAAACTCATAAGACCGATAGCGATTTCGAATGTCATAGTTTCGAGATCCTAAGCCGTTAAGGAAATGTTGGTCCCGTATCCAATCTGTTGTGTTAGCATACTGAAACGTTGGCCACCCTCTGATGACATGCCCCGGAACGGCAACTCCTGTCTTCCATTCGATCACTCCGTTGGGAGAGATATCTATTCTAGACGGAACCTCGTTGAGGTTTGTGGCAAAAATGAGTTTTTTGCTCGGTCGGCACTCCGTTGGCAGTGTCCCGATCGTTCCATGAATGTTATCGATATTGGCGATGGTATGGAGGGCGCCAGGGAAAGGCTTGCGCTTAATCCGTCCTGAAAGAAAACAGAGCGATCCTTCCCTATTGTAGATAGGGATCGAATGACCATGCTGCGTAAGTGGTGCATAGTCTGAAGATAGGGGAACAGTTGTCCCTCCTTCGAATGACACTCCCAAGCTCTCTTCCTTCTCAACTGTATATGCAATTCCGTTTAGGTTTAGAAACGCGGGAAGAGGTGATCTAAATTGAGCTCCGTCCTCATGAGAATACGATGCGGTAACCCAAGGGGTCTCAAAGAGCCACGGCTTTTCATCTCTTGGCAAACTCTCCAGCCCTTCAATAGCATCCCTAAAATTTTCGTAATAGTCCGCAACGGGGGAATTACTAAAAGGACGTCGTTTGGTCTCAAGTATGCTCTTCTGGGAAATGGGAAACTTATATCCACCGCTCCAGCGGACTTCCCCGTTTTCGAACACGTCGACTTGTGCCCCGAAATCGCTCTGGTTTAGGAAGAAGCTTTTCCGGTGGGAAGGAAAGCACTGTGGATCTTTAATGTATCCAATTGTGCGCTCATCTACTCCGTTGCCAGTAATAAACTGATTTCGATCGCCACTGGTCTGAATAAGTCTTACCGTACCGGACAAGAGACATACGTCATTCTGCTTCTCAAGCTTTGGCCATTTAGTATTTAGCAAGTATGCATTCCACGGGCGTTGCATTACGAACTGCAGCTCCGGCTGCGAATCGGTGGGTACGAGGAAGTTAATACCACTAAGACTTACGGAGTCGTGCTGTAGCCCTCCTCCCATCCAGCGAACCTCGCCATTCGGCCACACATCAACACGAGCAGAGAGATTGAAATTGTTCGTATTAAAGGCGTGTCGATAGTTCGGCCTGCAATACTCTGGAAGAGTTGCTAATAGTATTCCATCACTCTCTATTTCGTTATTGAGAGTGTCCTCCCTGTTGTCATCAGCAAACGTAATTGGGGTAGAAGCTTTAAGGTAGCCACTCAACATGCAGAGGTGACCATCCTTAAGCAACGATAGCGGACGGAAGCTCGCTGCACTCTGCTTTTTAACGCTGTCTACGTAGTTCACCCACCCTGGAGCTGGGTCGAGGAGCTCTCCCATTTCGGGCGAATAGGCGATACCGGCTAGGCTAGCCCAATCCGATCCGCCGTCAGTCGCCTCAACCGAAATCTTTCCGGTAGCCTCAATGTCGATCTGCATGGTGTGGTTGTTGTGGTTTGTACTAAAACTTAAACGGCCATTTGGAGCGCAGTAACTTGGAACAGAGCCGAGGAATTTCTTGCCCTCATCCCGGGTGTTAATTGGCTTATTCTTGCTCCCAACAAGTCCTGAGAGCATACAGAGGCCTCCCATCCGTGCGACCGAAGGTCTAGCGAAAGATGACTTGCTGTAGTTTCCCCATGCTTCAGGATTAAACTGAATCGCGGCTGTTTCTCCGGCATCGATTACAATCCCATCCAAGGTAATCCAAGGGAAATCAGTATTACCGCTGCCGTATTTAATTTCTCCGTTAGGCAAGATGTTGAGTCGCGTTACTTGATCATACTGGTTCGCGCTTACAATTAAGATGCCTTTTGGCCGACAACTTGGTGGAAGGGTTGCGATAGGAGTTCCCTCAACAAACTTCCCCTCGTCTATCCCAATCATGCCCGTCAGCATGCAGGTACTCCCGACATGAATCACAGATGCCGGTGCGAAATCGTAACGACTTGCATGATAGACTCCTTGGTGTGCGGCATCGCTGTCACTGAAGTCCTTCTTTAAATCTTCACCGGTGAGCCATCCGGTAGCAAGCGAAAGGGGCTCGACTTCAAAATCATCACTCTCTTCCACACCAAAATTAGCTACTCCAGACGAACTTCTAGAACGGCTAGTTCTTGCAGCAAAAATTTTTCCGACATCGATACACTGGGTGTTGTTTACCCCAAGCAGATCAAGCGGGGGAACGTTGAAGACTCCAGGTTTGAAGCACACTTTTCCCGCATCATAGGAGGCGCCAGCTCCAACACGTCCACAGCTGCCATCAACACAGATTGACCCGCCAACTTTTGAGTTTGCTCCCCCGCTATCAACTTTGAAGCGGACATATCCATTAAACTTCACGTCACCGCGGCAGGTAATTGGGTTGCTGACATCCATACATGTTTTCGGAATACTCTTCGTACAAGACTTTGGTCGATTGCATTTGATATCAACGGAACACTTCTTCGGTTTCCCGGAAAATAGGGCGACTCCGCAGTGGAGAATGCTGGTGAGAACCTTTACTCCGCACTTAAAGCTCTCATAACCTCCGCAAAGGGCAGCGCTGGTTACCTGATAAGTTGCCTGAGCCCCGCACTTTGCAACGTCCCGAGCGAGCCCAAATCCGCAAGCGACCGCCTTCCCAGCTAGTCCAGGAATTTTCTGACCGAAATTTACGGTAATCTCTACCCCACTGGTTTTTAGGACAGCAACGGCATTAGCGATAGATACCCCGGCCAGCTTTGCTTCCCCGGTAACGGTAAATCCGGTTGAGTCGGCGCGGAACACCGCGTTCTCGATGCTCCCTGCATTACCAGGGAGCTTAAAATCACCATATGCTTCGAGATAAGACTCTGTTGGATCGGAAAAGTTGCTAATGGCGTCAACTTCGACTGATCCCTTTGGAGAGAATGTATCGACAAAGGGAAGTATCTTTGTGAACTCCTGCGAGTCCATCGTACCTTGAAAGGCGAGGTACCGTTCGCCACTTACGTTGGAGGCATAGAGCGTCGCTTGACCGATCTTTGCTTCATAGGGTTGAAGAAAAGAGAGGATACTCATCTTCATTTTTAGATCACCTAGAGCTGCGATTTCATCTGCTACCGGTGAGTTCGCGTCGAGGACAGCTGAGCCTATTGAGTATCCATCGAGGTAAACCTTGGGTACGTGTTTGGAGTCTGACTTGATAATTCGCTTGAGCAGTCCGGTCATGTCATACTTTCCTCGCATGTACATGTTGCCGTTAAAATCGTGCATCCAGTTTCTGATCTCTCCAGTTATAGCTGGGCGTATAGGAGCTACTCGAAACTCAAACTCGTCCCGTGGCGATATGCCAAGTCCGGATACTTGGATGGGGGAAGACACTGGTACATCCCAAGCAATTGCGACTGTGGATCTCAGGACTCGTGCACGGAGAACATCTTCAAGCTCCTCACCGATGGTAACCGCGTACTTCCCCTCCAGGGGAATCATTCCGGTAAAGGGACCGATGATAATCGGTTCATTTGCATCGATATCGAGGTAGGTAAAAATCTCACCATCTGGGATAGGAAGCCCTAACAGACGAGGAACGCAGGTTGATACCCGCGAGCCAAGGTCGTCCCCGCACATCATTCCCTTTGCCGCGGTAGGAATTTTTACGGTGCCAAGAGAGGTTTCTATATCAAGCGAGTCCTCAAGGCAGTTGAAGTCATCACTGCACCTATATTCTTCGGCAAGCACACAAAAAGGAGTAAGGGTGACAATGAAGGAAATGAGTGCAGTGTATAGAAATTCTCTTGATATCATCACTCTCTCCTCATCGTCCCGACGCATTGTCGAGGAACTCATTCAAGGTGATGCTGTCATCACCATCGGTATCGAACTCGTCTGAACGCTTCTCCTGTTCTTTCAGGTACTCACTCTCATCAATGTCTCCATCGTGGTTTTGATCAAACTTGATCCGATCATCGGGGAGTATCCCCTGAATTTCACCGGCTGTGAGATTATGATCATCATTGATATCAAGCTTGTCGTATTTCGCTTCGAAAAAGTGCTCACGTTCTTCGGGTTCAATCTTTCCATCTCCATCAGCATCAAGCCTTTTAAACTGTTCTTCCAATGCTGCACTTCTCTGGCTACGAAACAACTGGAGCTTTTGTTCAGATGTGGAAATGCTCACTTTG
>JAGRAT010000251.1 GCA_020434495.1 Bdellovibrionales bacterium
GGAAAAGAGCCTTGTTTTAGCGTCGGGCTCTCCGAGGAGGAAAGAGCTCCTCGCTGGGCTTGGAGTTGAGTTTCAGGTGATCGTTAGTGATTTCGACGAGGATGCGATTACGGCCCCCGCTGAGAAGCTCGCTGAAATTCTTGCAACAGAAAAAGCTAAGGTTGTTTCCGAGGGGAATCGAGCGGAGTGGGTGCTTGCAGGAGATACCGTAGTGCTCATTGATGGTGAGTTACTTGGGAAACCGGCGAGTGAAGATGAAGCGCGGTATATGATTCGGAGACTCGCGGGGAGAGTTCATCGAGTGATAGGCGGCTACTCTATACAGTGCAGAGAGGCTGATTACAGCGAAAGTTTTTCTGTTGCCACTGATGTTGAGTTTGTAGGATTGGATGAGGAAACCATTCGTCGCTATGTGTCTACTGGTGAGAGCTTTGATAAGGCCGGTGGTTATGCGATTCAGGGTATTGGACAGAGCCTCGTGAAACGGATTAATGGCTCATATACAAACGTTATCGGACTCGATGTGCCGACAGTATCCAGCTTGCTCTTTGAGATCGGGGTGATCAGGTTGAGGGGAGTGTCGTGAACTCCACTTTAGAAAGCGATGAGTTTCAGGGCGGAGCGTTGTTGGAGAGCTATCGAGAAATCCTTGCCGTGATTTCTGATGCCAAAACGAGAGCTCCTCATGAGCGTCCTGTTCAGCTGGTCTGTGTGTCTAAACGACAACCTCTAAAGCGAATCGTGGCGTTGCAGGAAGCTGTTGGTCGGGATGATGTTTTAGTGCTTGGTGAAAATTACGTGCAGGAGTATCGCGACAAGCGGGGAGATCTCCTTCCTCATAGAGCACACCTCATTGGTCCGTTGCAGAGTAATAAAGCGAAGGAAGCTGTTTCGCTGTTCGATTGTATAGAAAGTGTGCACTCGGAGAAGCTTGCCCAAAATTTAGAAAAGGAAGCACGAAGGATAGAAAAGACTCTTCCAATATTTCTCCAGGTGAATATCTCGGATGACGAGAAGAAGTCAGGATTTTCACCTGAGGAGTTCCAAAAAGTGGCCGAACATTGGAATGAGAATTTTACTGCGCTACAGCTTAGAGGAGTGATGACGATTACCGCCTTCTACGACGATCCAGAGGGTGCCAGAGGGGACTTTCGGCGGCTCTATGAACTCGCGTCCTCCACCTTTCAGGCCTTCCCAGAGAGCTTTGGAGGGAGCGCTCCGGAGGTGAGTATGGGCATGTCTGCTGACTACCGGGTAGCCGTTGAGGAAGGAGCCACCGTGGTTCGGGTCGGGAGTGCTCTTTTTGGCACCCGAGAATAATAGGGCTGCTCTTACCGTTAAATTTGAGGAGAACTTGACTTTCTCCCCCTTCACTGGCTTTATACGGCCTTCAATTTTCATGACGAAGTAACCAATGGCCAACGATCTAAAAAAGCGCCGGAAGAAGATACGGAAACACAAGCACAAGAAGCGCTTGAAGCGTAACCGTCACAAGCGAAAGAAGTAGGGCGCTGCGAAATCTTCTTATACCGACTCGGAAGTGTAGCTAGACTCTCAAGCAGCTGGGCTATTGGGCCGATCTATGCTCTATGGGTATTGATAAGTACCAGGAGATGGCTCGGTCGGTCGCTTCGGATGCTGGAACCTCCAGCAAAGGCGAAGTCACGTCTGGACGAGATGGGAAGGGTCCGGCTGCTACCCCATTGGAATTCCTAAACGATGTAACCTTAGAAATTGCAGTAGAGATGGGGAGAACCACTCTTTCCATCGCACGTCTATTGTCCCTCAAAAAGGGCTCCGTCATAACGTTTGATAAGGAGCGGGATGGAAGTTTCGACCTCTCGGTGAACGGAAATATTGTTGGGGCAGGAGAGGTGGTAGTGGTGAACGATCACTACGGGATGAGGGTGACTTCGATAAAAGACCCTGATTTCTTTGAAGAGTTAGAGTAGAGCGCTTCTCGAAAGTTATTGCCGCGAAGCGGTGATAACTTTTAGCGCTCGTCTGCCGTAGGACAGACCTCCCAGAGGGAAGATACATAGCAGTTCCCATGAATCAAAGCAGCGTCAATCCTTTGGATTGACGAAGTTTTTTTCAAGAGAAGCGCTCTTTATTGCTGGGGAGACCCTCCGGTCTCCCGCTATAGCAGCCCTCAAAAGAACCCACCGCTTCGCGGCAATTTCTTTTGAGAACTGCTATAGGTTGCTCTTACCTCAGTAAATCGTAAAACTACACGATATGATTCTTCTTGCGAATTCCATGCGTGGGCTTGCTGCCATTCTGAGTTCTCTCATTTTTATGGCGGAGATTTTGGTGATTGCCCGTGTTATCGTTTCTTGGGTGAGTGCCGACCCGAGAAATAGATTGGTGGAGATAATTGTTGGCAGTACTGAGCCGATGATTCGCCCGTTTCGTCGGCTTGTCCCGCCTATCGGGGCGTTGGATTTAAGTCCGCTTATCCTCCTCTTCGGATTGTTGTTTATTCAGTACGCGGTAGTTCAATCTCTTGCAGATTACGCTGAGGTGCTTCGTCAGCATTCTCTTCTTCCTACAAGCACTATTTAGTGACCTTATGTTGACCTGGCTTTTGTGTGTCGCCAGGCAGGATTTCCCACTGAAAAAACCGGTTAGGCCGTGAAACAGCTGCGAGACTTTAACTTCCTCTCCAAGATCTCCTCGATTTTTGATACGGACCAGTTCCACTCTTCCTTGGGCTGGAGTCGTTGTTGGTCGCGGCGTTCTTCGAGATACCCAGTGAGCCGCATCAGTCTGCGCAGGGTATGAGCGGCAGACATGAAAAGCTCTTCTGACCCACAATGCATGTCTCCGAGGGTGCGCAGACCATCAACGGCAGCATGGTAGAGATCCGAGTGGTGTTCGGCCATATCCTCGTGGACGAGGGCATCGAAGGACTCGCACAGGATGCAGGCGACGGTGAATCGATCGAGGGACTCTCTTAAGGGGAGGAGGGTGGTCGTTGGTACAAAGCCATTAAACAGAGACAGGTCTCCTCGGCCGGTGCGAATTTCGGCTTGGCCGACATCAAATGGCTCCGGGAGGGCAGAGAATCGTCGCTTGCTCCTTTTCACCCCTTTGGCAATGACGCTTATCTTCCCCTCGGTTTCGGTTAACAGCCGATAAACACAATCATTTTCGCCGCTTGGGAAGCTTCGGAGAATAAGCGCCTGGACGTGTCTTTCTTTTGCTACTGCCAATATCTTCCCTGGGCTCAAAACTATCGGGTGCTCAACTAGAAGGGTATACAGTCTCATATTGTCGCTAGGTTGCAATGATGGAACTCAGTGATTATAGCTATCGGGGCAACGAAGAATTGATGGTGAGATGACAGAGAAGAAAATTCCTATTCAAGATGGAGATAGTGAAGAAAGCGGGTCTGATTCCGAGAGCGGGAGCACGGAGGAGCAACAAGACCTTTCTGATTCAACTATCGGAGGCACTTCAAACGGTATCCTTGACGAGCTTGCTGCCGAGCGAGAGGCGAGCGAGCAGGGTGGTGGTGCCAATGAAGATGAGCTCGCTTCAAAGCGGAGCGGTCGAGACGCTGACTTCTCCTTTTTTAATCGAAAATCCGATAAAGGGGCGGACGATTCCGCGCAGGGCTCTTCGGGGAACAGTGAGCCGGGGGCTTCAACGGAGCAGGTGAGAGAGCTTCAGGAGAAATATCTTAGGGCATTGGCTGACTTTGATAATTATAAGAAAAGAGCCGTCAAAGAACGCTCCGATCTGCTGAAGTATCAGGGAGAGCGGGTCTTTATCGACCTTCTTGAAGTGATTGACAACTTTGATAGGGCGCTTGAGGCGTCCAGTAACTATGAGTTGTCAGAAGACGGAAAGCAGCTCCAGGAAGGAATATCGCTCATTCATAGACAGTTTCTTCAGGTTTTAGAGAAGTGGCAGGTGAAGGGAGAGAGCGCCTTGGGGGAGCCATTTGATCCGAATAAGCATGAGGCGATTAGCCAAATGCCGTCAGACGATTTCCCTTCTGGAAGCGTGATGAACGAGCTGGAGAAGGCTTTCTACTATAAGGATAAGCTCCTTAGACCGGCCAAGGTGGTAGTTGCCACAGGGCCAGCAGCAGCTAAGGCAGAGGGGGGTGACTCTGGAGCGCCCCAGGAGTAGCTGGGCATAGGGCGTAGTGATTCGAGGAACTTAGAGACCTTAGTGAATTATTTGGAATCCCTTGAAATTGTTAGCATCGATGACTACTCAGATAAGGAGGCCGAGCAAGGAGATATCCCCTCGGTACGTACCGGTAGCAAGTACTCGGGTATTCAGAGTCATCAGGGAGAAGCCTTAGTCGGCGTAAATTCTTCATAGAGATGAGTTTTAGACGAGATTTAGTTTAATTACAGGAAAACTTAATAGGGCAGGTAGCATGGGAAAGATAATCGGGATTGACCTTGGAACGACCAACTCTTGTGTTGCGGTAATGGAAGGAGGGTCTCCTACGGTTATCGCGAACAGTGAAGGGGCGAGAACGACGCCTTCTGTTGTTGCGGTCAACGATTCTGGTGAGCGATTGGTTGGGCAGGTCGCGAAGCGTCAAGGAGTCACCAATCCGAAGAACACAATTTTCGCGGTGAAGCGACTCATTGGTCGAAAGTTTAATACTCCTGAGTGCACGAACGCTCATAAGGTTTTGCCGTACGAGATTGCAGCTGCTGATAACGGTGATGCTTGGGTAACTCTTAAAGGGGAGAAGAAAAGCCCACAAGAAATCTCAGCGATGATCCTGACGAAGATGAAGCAGACTGCTGAGGATTATCTGGGTGAGTCAGTAACGGACGCGGTGATAACCGTCCCTGCTTACTTTAACGATGCGCAGCGTCAGGCGACAAAGGATGCTGGAAAGATTGCTGGACTTAACGTTCAACGAATCATCAACGAGCCAACGGCTGCTGCTCTTGCCTATGGGTTAGAAAAGCAAGGTGATCGAAAAATCGCTGTATTCGACCTTGGTGGTGGTACTTTTGACGTTTCTATTCTCGAGCTTGGGGATGGAGTTTTTGAAGTAAAGTCAACCAACGGAGACACCTATCTTGGTGGTGAAGACTTCGACTTGAAACTCGTTGACTACCTTGCTGATGAATTCAAGAAAGATCAGGGAATCGATTTGCGAGGTGACACCCTTGCTCTTCAACGTTTGAAGGAGGCAGCAGAAAAAGCGAAGCACGAGCTCTCATCTGCGAGTGAGACTGATGTGAACCTACCGTTTATCACAGCGGATTCCTCGGG
>JAGRAT010000252.1 GCA_020434495.1 Bdellovibrionales bacterium
TATCTCTCAGATTTCATTAGGACTACCACAGAAGCAGGACTGTCATTCTTGGGGGATATGCGAAGCTTTATCCGGAATTTTCGGATTTTACCTCCTGAAGTACAAAAGGCTGCTGCAACCGGAGTAATCTCCTATCTGGAAGTGGAACAGATCTGTGACTACCTCCAGAATCGGAGTTTTCGAAGAGCGTTACTCTGCCGGGAGGGATTTGTCCCTGATTTTGCGAAGATTCGCCCTACCCTTCCAGAGCTTTTTGTTTCAACGGATTTTCATAAAGGTCCAACAGAACAAGATAAGTTGTTCCAGCCGATCGAAACATTCATTGGACCAAAAGGTCAGCGATTCGGACTTCCTCCCGGTGTACACTGCGAAGTGATGCTGAAGATTACGGAAGAAGCTCCTCAGCAGATACAGATAGCTAAGCTCCTTGAAGGTATGGCAGCTCAATCGACAACCACGACGGAATCTCCAAGAGAGCAGGCGACAAGCTTTATCATTGAAGGGATTTCACAGGGGTTCATGAACGTTTCCCTCTCTCCCATTGAAGGGCTTGCTAGAGCCCTTACAAACGCACCTTTGGTTCATCCCTTCGTAAAGTACCAGGCAAAGAACGCCGATCTTATTTCTAATCCCCGTCTTCAAATGGTTCCGCTAGAGCAAGCCGCACGAACGATTCTTCAGATCTGCGACGGCACTCGTACCCGAAGCGAAATTAAAGGAAAGTTGTCACAATCAGGAGCAAAGTATTCTACTGACGCGGAAAATGTCTTTGAGTACTTACGAAGAAATGGCCTGCTTATGGAGGGATAGAGTCTTATGTAGAAGTATCCTGGAAGGAGTCTACAGCTCTTCCAGCTGCCGAAGGGTTTTCTCTTTTAGGCCAAGGTCAAAGTACTGTGAAGCAACTGGAAGCGATTTATAGACAAGAGCGACGGCATCTTTCGAGCTTATAGCATCAGCCCGAGTGGAGACAATTTCTCTTGCTGCCCGATGTACGAACATGTCGTCAAACCAAACTTCTTGTGATACGCCGCGATACACCGCTGTAAAGATATCTTTCGCTAATCCACGGCTCTCTATCTCACTAATCCCTGACTCCTGAATCGTAGCTGCTATCTCTTTGGTAAGGAGAGACTGCTCTCCTCGAGGAAGAATTCTACTTTCAGCGGGAAAGTCATACTGCAGTCGATCCTTCGATGGTATGGCTCGAACAGTAGCAAGAAGGTTGATTTCCTCTTCAATGTGCTCCTGCCGCTCGGTTTCGCCCCGTGCCTCAGCTATTAACGATCTCTCACTCAAGACGGCTTCCAATGACTTCAAGTCTCCAACTTCCTGAGAGATCTGCTGAGCTTTTTCAAGGTAGACGTCGGCTTCACCAAGTAGCTTGCCGTCTAAACCGCGAACAACGGCCTCCTGTACAAGGAGCTGTCCCATCTGTGCATAGGCTCCTGCCAAAAGCGGGTTCGTGCCGTTAGCGAGTGCACTTAAATTCTCGATTCTCTGCGCGAGTAGCGCTCGCTCCGAGTCAAAGTCTCTAGCATTTCTATTGGGAGTGTCGGGGGTTTGAAGAACTTCGTAATCCGCAACAGGTGTCGCGATCTCTGAAGCTCTCGAAGTACTGGGAAACTGAATTACCTTCATATAACGATATCTAAAAAACCTATCTATTATTGTGGCAGTTTAGAACTTTCAAAGCCAAAAAAAGATGCTTCAACATTTCAACAAGTTAGCTTCGGAAAAGAAGAATTATCTTAGGGATTCGGAGGTTGCTAATCTGCTCTTCAAGCCAACGGAAGCACCGAGCGCCTGTACTCAGGTTAAGGGTTTGGCGAAGGGGCCACATTGGGGAATCTTTGATGGTAGGAATAAACCAAGACTACGGTGATGCGGAAAATGCACGGCAGCGAGTAGATTATCTCCTCTCTCGGGAAGCATTCGATGAATTTAATATTGATTTCATACACCCGAACGAAACCCACCCACAACATGCACGCGGATTACTCGCGGCTCTGAAGCCTGGAATTTTGATCTCTGTCGGAACCGAGCGATGTGAGGTTTATGCCGGACTAAGTGATAATGTCACTCAGCTCGAGCAATGGGATAAGAATCCTGAAGTGGTGCTCTGTAATTCCTTAAACACAGCACTACTCGCTGCATCAACGGCCAGAGTCGATTATGCAGAGATGCGATTTAACGCGACTCCTCAAGATTGGGAAGCTATTGCTCGGCAGTCAACAGATTTGCATCCCTTTCATGCTCAGCTTCTCTCTCACAAGGGTGCGCACGAATGGTGGGTTAAAAAAGTTCGACAAGAACCTGGTTTCGAGAAATTTCACGATGCTCCCGGAATTGTGGCCTGGTTCACTGATGCACCTTTTGAGGATGCGAACTATCTTCACTCTGAAGAGCAATTTCAGAGAGTTCATGCACTTGCAAAAGCCGGTCGCATACACTCTCGATTGATTGACCTTGCTAACCCAAAGCATGTTGAGGAGGGGTTAGCACTCGCTCTTCAAGATGGTGAGAAAGTAGCAGCTATAGATGTCAGTAATGCCTGGCAGTATGTGACCAATGAAGAGCTCGACAGACTCGTTCCCCCCGTTCTTCAGGCCGGGAATGAATCGCCGCTGCTCATCACTACGGCTCGCTCCGGCGGCAAGTGGTATTACTCAGGATTCCGGCTTGATACCTTAGTGGACGATTCGCAACAGGGTACCGTTAGCCGTCACCCCTATTTTGACCGAACAGCAAAAGTGGATAAGAGTCGGTTTTTCAATGCTATCGATGGAATACCGCTCGGCTGAAATTTTGCCGAGGGGTAATGGAGATCGAAAACTTATCGATCTCATCAGAACCTGGCTTACCTATCCGTTTTGAATAATTCTCGTTGGTCGTTTCTCAGATGGTGAACAAACTTGTTGAACAAGAGAGAGAAGCTCCGTTCGTTTGAACGGTTTTTGAATAAAGCGAGTTTCAGAGTTCTTTGAAAATGTGAGCATCCGCTCATCGCTAATCAGGGCGCTCATGATTACTATAGGAATGTTTGGATCGAGGGCTTTAAGACGAGCAAACACGAGATTCCCACTCATTATCGGCATACTGAGATCCAACAATACACAATCAAAGTGTTCGGCTTGAAAATACTCAAGCGCCTCATGTCCATCGGCAGCAGTGGTAACTTCATACCCATCTTCTTCCAACGTCTTACTTACCACTTCTCGAACCGCTGGCTCATCGTCGACAACAAGCAGATGAAAGGCATCTTGTACTTCTCTTGCTCCCCGTCTATCAGCAGTCATGATGCTCTGCTCTAATCTGACCCCGCACTGCTTTTGAAATGCGAGTGACTTATCTGTGGCGTCCTGGACAAGGTTGAGTAGCCGTGAGACAAAATGCCGGCCATCTGGTGAAAGCTCTGATTCCTGCGATAAAAGCCTCCCATAACCTTCTATCCCTACTAGAAGATTGTTGAGATCGTGGGTAAATACTTGAAGGGGATCAGACTGTTTTGTATCCATGGCTCCGCTCTCTCTGTCTTTTCTGTAATGTAGTTGGTCAAAGTTAAAGGTAGCAGAGATAGAGTTGCTAACTGAGGAATTTTTACATTCGAACTACACAAATCCTGTCAATGGCTTACAAGGAGCTAGCGATAGACCTTATCTGATGAATAGTGCAACATACCGTTTGGATAGGGAGTACAGAGAATGGCAGAGAAAAAACGCGCACTAACGGGAATCCGGGCTACTGGACAGCTTCACCTCGGAAACTACCTGGGAGCGATAAAGGAAGGGTTAAAGCTTCAAAATGAATATGAGTGTCTGTATTTCATTGCAGACCTGCATTCACTGACGACAAATAAAGATCCAAAAGCACTTCGTGAGCAGTCTTTGGATATAGCAGCTTCTTGGCTCGCTCTTGGGTTGGATGTGAGCAAGCACCTCCTATATCGCCAAAGTGATCTCCCTCATGTAACTGAGTTCGCCTGGTATCTCAGCTGTGTGACTGGTGTGGGATATCTTCAGAAAGCCCACTCGTATAAAGATGCAGTGGCAAAAGACAAAGAGGTAAACCACGGAGTTTTTGCTTACCCAGTACTTATGGCGGCAGACATTTTAATGTACGAGCCAGACCTCGTGCCAGTGGGTAAGGATCAGAAGCAACACGTTGAGATGAGCCGCAATATGGCAGGATCTCTCAATTCATTGTATGGCAAAGAACTGTTAAAACTTCCAGAACCCAAAATCAATGAAGACGTTATGACAATTCCTGGGCTAGATGGTCAGAAGATGTCTAAGTCCTACGACAACGTCATTCCGCTCTTTTCAACTGAAAAGGATCTCCGAAAGAAGGTGATGTCACTAGTGACCGACTCGACCGGTCTTGAGGAACCGAAAAAACTTGACGGCTCAACAGTAGGGCTCCTTTTTGAGCTCTTCGCTTCTGCCGATGAATATCAGGATTTGAAAGGTCGGCTTAGTGCCGGAGGACTCGGGTGGGGCCACGCAAAAGAGGAGCTTTTCCAAGCGATTAATCGTGAATTGAGTGAAGCACGGGCTCGGTATTTTGAGCTTCGAGAAGATGAGCAAAGTCTTCAACAAACACTGGCTGAGGGACGTGAAAAAGCAATGGCTATTAGCATCCCTATCCTCCAGCGAGTAAGAGAAGCCGTAGGTCTTCCTCCTTTTATACGTGGATAGCGTCCCTCCCTTTCTTCTGCCCCGTAACCGTTTCTTAGAATCTTCAAAGTGATAGACTTTTCTTTCTTACAGGAAGGGGGGTGAGTTCATGAGCGGTGTAGAGCCAGACGATGTCAATCGCCAACCATTGCGTCGAATAGCACGAAGTGAAGCTGGGAAAGCCGGTGCCGGAGAGGATCTCACCGATGCCATTGGTGAGTTATGGACAAAATGTGAGCCAAAGGATCGCTGCTTTGAAGCAGCTTTAGCAGAGATTGTTGATTGCGGTAGCAAGCTCGCCTCCACCATTCCGTCAGATCGCCAATCAGGCGATCCGAAGGTATTTGGGGCATTCCTACTCCTCGCTGAGCGGCTGCAGGACGCCGATCAATCTGTAGAAGCTGTTAAGGAGAGCATGGTTGCCTTCTGTAGAAAGTGTTTTGCAGATGGGCCTCATGGGACACATTGGAAAGATGCCGTACTGGAAGCGCTCGAGCTGATGATTGACCATAAGCGCGGAGACGTGATTAAGGTGGAGGCCTTTGCACCAGAGGAGAGATCACCGTACCTACGAAT
>JAGRAT010000253.1 GCA_020434495.1 Bdellovibrionales bacterium
CGGTGAGCACAAACTCACCAATCGTCCGGTCCAGGGTAAAACCGTGTACTCCATTCCCCGCCGAGTAGACGAAAGAAGTTTTTGCACCATAAACAGAGTACCCAGCAGCCACTACGTTCCTCCCACTCTGGAGGAAATCTTCGACACGAGCCCCTGCCGCCGGATCTTGTACCTTAAAAATAGTAAAAATGGTCCCAACAGGAATATTCGACCCGATATTACTGGAACCATCCAACGGATCGAACGCCACCACGTACTTTGCACCCTTCCGAACAGCCTTCGTTTCAACCGCGCCGTCACGCTCCTCCGAGACAAGAGAACCGAAGTGACCGGAAGAGCCCAGGAGATCCACCAGAATACTGTCTGCATCTTCATCGAGCTGATGGGTCAATTCCCCCTGCACATTAGTATTCCCTGTATATCCGCTTATTCCCGAGAATCCTGCGCTCGCCACAAGATGACCGATCATCTTTACCCCAACTCCGATACTCGTCAGGAGATCGCTCAACTCCCCTGTCGCTTGTGGGTGATTCGACTCGCTATGATGCACAAAACGGGCAAGTGTTTCGGTTGGAATCGACATACTCCTCCTTTGAACTTATGCAATCTCTTCATCACTAGCGGATAGCGGGGCAATCAAGTCCAACTTGCGCTGGGTACTTTCACTAACCGACGTAGGCAAGGAGATAACAAAACGAGCACCACGAGGGTGAAAATCGAGAATTCGAACCTCTCCTCCATGCTCAGAAACGATGGAGACCACGATAGCAAGACCCAAGCCCGTTCCACCACTCCGCTTTGTAAAATAGGGCTCAAAGATCTTTGCGCGATCCTCCTCCGACACCCCAGGGCCGTTGTCGCACACCTCAAGCACAATTCGCGCCTGGAGTCGGTCATGGTAGAGCTTCACGATAACCTTAGGACTCTCATGAGGTTGACGCACCTCTCCCTGCTCAAGAGAGAGGGAAAACTGCTCCTCCCGTAACGAGCGAATAGCGTTATCAATGAGGTTAATGAGCACTCGCCGAATCTGCTCACCATCCACGCGCACTTCCGGAATCTCGTCATCAACAATGCTTTGAAACGAAATACCATCTTCATTTTCAACATAAGAGAGAACGACCTCATGCACCAACGGCTTCAGATCAAGGAGCTTCAATTGAAGTTTCGGCATCCGAGCAAACTGAGAGAACTCATCAACAAGTCTCTTGATAGAATCAACGTGCTCTACAATAGTGCTTGTTGCATCGTGTATCACCTTCCCTTCCGGTGCCTCAACACTAAACGAGCGGTTCAGTCGCTGCGCAGCGAGTCGAATCGGAGTGAGTGGATTTTTAATCTCATGAGCGATTCGACGTGCTGCCTCCCTCCATGCCGCGAGGCGTTGAGCTTCGCTAAGCGCTGTAACATCATCTATGATGAGAACACTTCCAAGCGGCTCTCCGCTTCTCGTAACGAGCTTTCCAGTTGTACAGAGCACTCGCCGCTCCGCTCCATCAATCGAGAGCAACAGTTCCTTCTCCTGTAGCGCTCCCGACTGTTCCGTCCCGTCGTTTGTCATTACCATGGAGCGCACCTCGGTCCAAACTTTCACCGGCAAAAAGGTCTCTACCATAGAGCCTTCGTAGGCCGCACTCTCCTCACTCTTCCCGAGGATGCGGAGCACGGCAGAGTTCACCGCGGTAACATTCCCCTTCGTATCAATAACGATTACTCCTACGGCAAGATTTGAAAGTACGGTTTCCAGATACACCCGTCGGCGCTCGGCCTGAGAGGTCGAATCCCGCAACTGCGTCGTCATTTGGTTAAAGCTCTTGGTGAGAAAAGCAATTTCATCATCCCCTCGGTGATGCACTTGCCGACCGAAGTTCCCCTGGGCGACATCACGCATCGCTTCAGAAAGGGTTTGAATCGGCACGGTGAGCTGCTTAGCGATATGAATACCGAGCCACATCGCGGCAAAGAGCACCAAACCAGCTATCATGTAGAGGGAAAGGATGTAGGTCGAACGGAGCGGATTTTTGAAGTGCTTCAGCTGGAGATACTCTTGATATGACTGCCGAATCGTATCGAGCGCTAGACTCATCTCTGAGCGAAGTCGGTGGGTAACAACAAGTACCCGCCGTTCCCCAGAGAAAGCCAGCGGGGAGAGCGCTCGAATGAATTGGCTGGAAGAGGTTTCCTGGGTAACGACATGACTTATCCCACTAAATGCCTTCTTGAGATCTTCAGCGGTGGGATCTGGTGGAGAGAAGTATTGAATGGAGGCGGTAGCATTCTCCACCTTCACAACAGCGGTTCCAGGCGGAGCGAAGATCTCAATACCATATAGCTCCTCTGCAACTCTCCGCCTCTCCAGAAACCCCTTTACATCCTCTTCCTTGGTTAGCGTAAGCTGCATCGATTGCAACTCTTCGCTTAAGCTCTTCGCGACTTTAGCCGTGCGATCCTTAATAGAGGAGAAGTAAAGCTTTCCGATTTCCTTGGCGGCTTCCACCGAGGTTTCGGCTGGAGAACTGAACCATCCATCAATTGCTCGGCTTAACAATCCGCTCGAGACCGCAATGAGTAACACTGCAGGGATAGCAGTGAGTCCAACAATTGCCCCTACAAGACGCAGACGGAGCCGCGAACCGAGTATCTTCCGTCGCCGTTCAAAAATGAGCTGATAAAAGTTCCTCGCAACGAGAAACACAAGAACAAGCAACACGGCGATATTTAAATTAACAAGACTAAAGACCGCTACATTGCTCGGAAGATACGAATTCTCATTCAGCGGTCTTTGCCAATAGACCAAAGTAAAGAGGAGAAAGCTTACAAGAGCAAAAAGAACGAGCCGAACGCTTATACCCGACCGAAACCACCAAACAAGAAATCTTTTCCGTGAAGAAACCATCAGGATACTCAACTATACCGGGCGCAGATTAAAATTCCGGATATTCATTTGCGAGCCGGTATATCCCCGGAGGGACAATAAATACTGACCGCCAGAAACGGCAAAGCCGATTAGGCTTTGACCACCCTAAATCCGGAAACTCCATTGGCGGGCAGCATACGTTAGCCGGTAAGGTCAAAGTATTCCCACCCTGTATCTTGGCCATAAAGATCCACAAGCCCGAATGTGAAAAAGTACGAGAGATCTACCAAAAACTCCGGGACATTTCCCTTGCAGGTCGTTCGAACTCGAACCCCAAGGTTAAACTCCCCTAGGTGTTGCGCGAATCGTGAGTACGCCTCTTCGCCACCGATATACGGAAGGTCGATGGAGAGGATCTTTGTAGTATCGTTTAGTGCATCAGAAAACTGATCGTAGGTAAAGCGCTCTGGATCATCGATATCACCCAGTCGATCCTTTACTACCCGATAGAGCTCCTGAATGGGATCAAAGGAGAAGTTATGAACAACACGACGAGTATCCTCACAACTCGTTCCGAAACGATTCACCTTCTCACAAAACTTCAGGAGAAATCTGTGCTCAAGTTCCAGTCCAGCGTCAAGACATCGCTTCGCTTCATCGACTCCCAAAGTTGAGGCAATCGATACCGCTCTCTGATCCTGAGAGAGCCATTGCATGGAGAGTCTTCCCTCCTGCGCCAATGTGGAGGACTCATGCAGAAATGACGATACGACAAAGACAATTGAGATCAGAAGCATCCAACTTGAACACCTTGTACTGCGCGCAACTGAAAATACTCGCTTTTTCGATGGTGGCCGCTGGTATAGGAACCTACTCCGTTCGATATAACCTCCGTTCATGAAAACAGCTCTACATTGCGGCCAGTTTTTGGGGGAACTCGATTAAGATGCTCATAGCCAAGTGCTGTCACTTCCCTTCCCCGTTTTGTTCTCGCGATGAATCCGCTCTGTAAAAGGTACGGTTCGTATACGTCCTCAAGTGTTCCACGCTCTTCGCCAAGCGCTGCCGCTATCGTGTCAATTCCAACTGGACCACCGGAGAATTTGTCAACGATAGTAGTGAGGATCATGCGGTCCATATCATCCAGTCCATGGGCATCGACATGCAGCCGAGCAAGTGCCTCTTCAGTAAGGTGTTCGGTTATTCGTTCCTCCTGCCGATACTGAACATAATCGCGAACTCGCTTCAGCAACCGGTTCGCTATCCGCGGGGTTCCTCGAGATCTCGAGCCGATAAGTTGCGCTGCGGCATTATCTATAGGGATCTCCAAAATGTTCGCTGAACGGATAACAATATGAGCCAGCTCCTCTGGATTATAGAAGGAGAGTCGAAGTGATATTCCAAATCTATCTCGAAGTGGCGAGGTGAGCAGCCCGGTCCGTGTCGTTGCGCCAACGAGGGTAAATGGCTTGAGATCGATTCTTACCGACTTCGCAGATGGACCCTGACCTATTAATATATCAATCTCAAAATCTTCCATAGCTGGATACAACACCTCCTCAACCACCCGAGGGAGTCGATGGATCTCGTCGATAAAAAGAAGATCCCGCTCTTCCAACGAAGAGAGAATCGCCGCTAAGTCTCCCGGTTTTTCAATAACCGGACCAGAGGTCGCCTTAAACCCGACCCTCATCTCGGTGGCGAGGATTCTCGCTAAGGAAGTCTTCCCAAGTCCCGGAGGACCGTGAAGGAGTATGTGATCGAGCGCATCGCCTCGAACAGTCGCGGCCTGACAGGCAATCTGTAAATTTTCTTTAACGGATTCTTGGCCAAGGTAGGTCGAAAATCCTTGCGGCCGAAGGGATTGTTGTTGATGTTCTTCATCTTCATTCAGCGCGCGTGGAGTGCGAATCGCCATCTGCGACCCACTCTCATCACTGGAGTGCCACGTCCCCCAAACTTCCACCTCGTCCGTTGCGGATCGGCTAGGTGGAGGGCTATTTTTGGTTTCGTCAGTCACGTAACTTTTAGTCCTTTTTTTCTCCCATTCTAGTCGCTTCATCTTCCCTACGACCAGGATCGAACTACACTACGACTTATTTACAAATGCGCCTTATTTACAAATACGCCTTATTTACAAATACGACAGCGCTGCCTTCACAATATCTCCAGCATCTGCAAGCTTTTTGTTCGCCGCCACCGCTTTCGTTACCGCATCTCCAGCCTCTTGTTTGGAAAATCCGAGGGATACGAGCGCAAGCACGGAATCCTCTTCCTGCGAAGACGCTGGTAAAACTTCTATCCGGTCTTGCAGTGAAGAGCTCTCAACTGCGTAATGAGAAAGCTTATCTTGGAGCTCGAGCACAATCCGCTCTGCCGTCTTCTT
>JAGRAT010000254.1 GCA_020434495.1 Bdellovibrionales bacterium
TGATGTTACTGGTATTGGAGCCGCTCTTACTCTCTTTGATGTAAAGCAGCTAGAAGTTCATCGAGGACCGCAACCAACGAGATTTGGCTCTAGCGCTCTCGCGGGAGCGATCAATATTATCACTGAGAAACCGACAGAGTCGCTGTCTGGACAGACTTTGCTTGCAGTCGGGAACGATGAGCGTGTCTCGGGTGGAGGAGCAGTTAGTGGGTCACTAACAGAAAACCTTGCGCTTCGTCTCTCGGCCTTCGGGCACCGTCAAAATGGCTTCCGAGACAACGTCTTTTTGAGTTCGGATGACACAAATGAGCGGCAAGAGTTCACCGGACGAGCAAAACTACTGCTCACACCGAGTGATGACGCTCGGTTTACCCTTTCTTATACCGGGGTGAATCTTAACAACGGGTATGACGTTTTCACCATCTTTAACGGATTCCAAACGCAATCAGACAAACCAGGAAGAGACGAGGAAGCCTTTCACCTTCTTTCCCTGCAAGGTGAGGTTGATCTTTCATCGACCGATCAGCTCGTGTTTACTTCGAGCTACTACAACTCAGACACCGACTATTCCTTCGATGGGGATTGGGGGAGTAATTCTTTTTGGGCACCAAATGATCCTTATGACTACTTTTCAGACACCAACCGAGACCGATCGGTATATGCGCAACAGATACGTCTTCGCGGAAGTGCTCCTATTTTCGGCGAAGGGGGGCGTTATCTCGTAGGAGCCTTCTTCCAAAACTTAGAGGAAGATACCCAGACGAGCGAATTCTCTGATGATATCATCTATGATTTTCTCGACTCCGACTATCAGGCAAAGACAGTCGCTGGCTTTGGAAACATGGAGGTTCCCTTAGGGGATGACTTTACCCTAATATCCGGCGCACGACTTGAGCACCGTGATACTGACTACACTGATAACCGAGGAAACGATTTTTCTCCGAGTGACTTCCTCTGGGGTGGAAATGTTACTCTGCAGTACGAGTTGAATGACAATGTGACTCCATACCTTCTTGTGTCTCGGGGATTTCGCGGAGGAGGGTTTAACTCTAGCCCAAGTCTTTCGGCAGACCAGCTGAGATTCGCTGATGAGTCTCTTACGAATATTGAGCTAGGAACTCGATTCGAGCTCATGGATGGGACATTGAAAGGATCGATTGCAAGCTTTTTGAATTTCAGACGAGATCAGCAGATTAAGCTCGGACTTCAGGTAGACCCATCCGATCCACTTTCCTTCACCTATCTGACTGATAACGCCGCCGAGGGGAGGAGCTATGGCCTTGAGGCCGAAGTCGATTATCAAGTTATTGAAAGCTTACTTTTGAGAACTTCCGGTTCGCTTCTGGATACTGAGATAACCAGTGCTGATAACGTTATCGCTTCATTGGATGGACGGGAGCAGTCTCACGCGCCATCGTGGCAGTACAGCGCTGAAGCAGAGTATTTTTTCGTCGATGAACTCTCTGCGAGTCTTGGCGTCACCGGACGAGATGCTTTCTATTTTGATGATAGTCACGATCAACAATCTTCCCCCTATCACTTATTGAATGCTTCACTCCGCTACTACGGAGAGGGATGGCAGCTCCAGCTTTTTGCTCGAAACATTACCGATAAAAGATATGCGGTTCGGGGTTTCTTCTTCGGGAATGAACCGCCTGATTTCCCAGAGAAAGAATATGTTCAGCTCGGAGATCCGTTTACCTTTGGAGCTCTGCTCAGTTATCGATTCGGGTAGAATGCTGAGAGGTTTCAGTAGTATGCGATGAGTATTGCTTAGGCGAGCAGAGCCCTTATCCTTGGGTACTGTCCGCCAATGGAATTTCCGGATTCAAGGAGGCCAAAGCCTAGTCGGCTTTGCCATTTTCAGCGGACAGTGTTTGCAAAGCAGTAGAGTTGGAGGCAATAGCCACCAAATAACAATTTCAAAAGAGTAGAAGCATCGCTTCTTCGGCAAGGTGCGCAGCGCGCTCAAGACCGTCTTCGTGCAAGTCTTCTCGGTCTCGGTCTACACCGCGATCGTCTGGGCTTTCGGCATGGAGAGTGAGTGGCCATTCTTCTTCCTCGGGGCCGGCTTCATGGCGTTCATCATTTACCGACTCTGTCAGGTAGATGGGAAGACCACGGAGTGGAGGATTGCCGCTGTGATCGTCACTTCCTTCCTTCTCTCCATCGCTGCCCCACTCAAGGGCAAGTACGATGCTGGTGCAGAGGAGAGGGCGCTGGCTTCGAAGGTCGAAGCTGAACGGGACTTCCGCAGGGAACGTGTGCGTGCAGCTTTCATCTCCAACGGCAACAGGCCTCTCGATCTCGGCAACGGGAAGAAGGCCTACATCGTGCAGGCGCTCGATTACCACTGGCGACCGTCTGGTACCGAGGTCAACCTGTGGCACACCACCGCCGACGTGCGAGGAGTTTCCGATGTCTGGTTCTTTGCCTACATCGATCAGGTCTACGTCGACATGACCGCCCCTGGGGCAGGAAGTCAGTCCAATCGGTATGGCGGCTCGAATTCAGGTGAGTACACCCTCATCTGGAGCGAAGGGTCCTACACCGATGATGGAGTGCCGCGCTACGTCGTCGTGGAGAACTTGATCAAGGGTGTTCCGGCAGACAACCAGGCACTCAACACGGCTCTCGGACTCGACCAGCTGCCAGTGGATGCGGGAAGCACTCTTGCCGGAGATGCCGCGCAGTCGAACGAGAAGTAGCAAAGTGCTCTTCTCGTGAAGGGAAACGAAAGGCGCTGGACTTTCGTTTGGTAGGGGACCTCAAGTGAAGCCTCGGATAATTCCGTACGCTCGCTTGAGGTTTCCCCATCTGTTCTCTTTCCGTTTTAAACTCACAAGGTTTCTTACTTACCCAACCATGAAAAGAGGTCGACCAAAGATGAGCATCGTGCTCACTTTTGGTCGGCCTCTTTTTTTTGTTCGAACTTGCTGAAAGCGAGCAAAGTCGCTGGTATACTCTCGGACCATGGTGGAATTTCTCGGAGTCATTTTTGCGCTTGCCTATCTCCTGCTTGCGATGGTTGAAAGCCGACTGTGTTGGATAGCCGCCATTATTAGCTCCGTCTGCTACATAGAAGTTTTCTTCTCTTCTCAACTCTATACCGAGTCTGGGCTCCAGCTTTTTTTTATTGTGCTCAGTGTTCAAGGGCTTCGGAGGTGGAATAGTAGTGCATCGGATATTCCGCTGGTTACACGGATGAGTTACCAACAACACCTCACTGGCTGTGCTCTCTGTTTGGTTGTGAGCGCAGCGCTAGGAACGCTTCTATTTTTTACCACCGGCGCACCCTTCGCTTTTGTTGATTCCGCGCTGACGGTCTTTAGCGTTTACACCACCTATCTTGTGACAGAGAAGATTCTGGAGAACTGGCTCTACTGGATTGGTATCGATCTCATTGCCGCAGTCCTCTACCTGTATAAAGGGCTATTCCTAACCGCCGGACTCTTCTTCCTCTATGTCATCTTGGCAGCCATTGGCTATCTACAGTGGAAAAGAACCGAGCTAACTTTAAGTGATATCAGCTAGTTAGTGTTATGACTGAAGCATCTTCGCTTTTCTTGCGGAAGAGAGAGAGGTGTCCAGTTAGCAGAGCGCTAGTATTTCGACGGTGAGAAGGGTCTTCCGGAAGGCAGAAATGGTTTCTGCCCGTAAGATTGGTTGTTATGTGCTCTGAACGTTCGGTGAAAGCATCTCTTGGTGCAACAATGGTTGAGGCTGCCATCTCGATGCAGCTCTTTTTGCTTGTTGTACTCTTCGGTTCATTTCTCTCTGTTGCCATGTACAAGTACGTGTCGCTTCAGTATGTCGTTTCTGAGGCAGCGCGACGTGGATTGTTGCCGGATGCGTCAACTGGATACTCATCACGGGCGTTAGCTATTGAAGGGCTGCTTGTTGAAGAGGGAGCGCGATATGGCCTCGATTTTGGTGAGCCTTATGTTTTTGACACTGATCACAGTGGAATTTCGGTGTGTACTCCAAGTGGGAGTTGGTGTGGGTCTGATGACGCGGGAGAGGGGCGAGAATTTTTCCAGATAACCGCACGTCAGCCGTTGTCTTTTCTCGGGATGAATCTCTCCCTTGAGGCCACGGTTATGGCGAAAAACGAACCAATTCGGGAGTAGCAATGCAAAGAGGTTGTTGCGCTATCATACCGTATATTAACGAAAATGACGGAGGGATTGCCTTCTTAGAGTTGGCTATTGTTCTCCCACTTTTACTCCTTCTCTTCTTTGGAACATTTGAGTTTGGGCATGTTATGAAAGCCCATCAGATGGCCTCTATAGTTTCAAGAGAAACAGCTAACGCCGGATTTCGATACTGTGCTTACGAGAATGATCCAATTAAGCGGGATAACTGTATTAGCCTAATTGTTGCGACAGACATTGCTCCATTCCTGTCTGGTCCGCTACCAAATACTTCAGTCGTTATCAAAGTGTATGAGAGAGATGATGTGACTGGGGAATATAAAATCTTAAGTAAATACGAAAACAATCCTGGAGCGCACGGCTCTCATTACTTTGAGCCACCACCAGTGGGCTTTCCTCCGATGGTAACGAATATACCCTTCCCGGCTGCATCGTTACCGCTTACGAGTTTAACAGCTGAGAACCCGCGAATCGTCACCACAGAGGTTTTTCATGTGTATACCCCGAAAGTTCCAAATATATTTCAATTTATCTATCCAGGCCGCATCATCTATGAAACGACTATCTACTAGGTCCCGATTGTCCGAGCTCCACCGAGAAGAGGGTGTATACATAGTTTTTGTTGCCCTAAGCCTCTTTGCGCTTATCGGCGTTGCTGGCCTTGCACTTGAAATCGGAAATATTCAAAAGAACCACATGCGAGTTCGTCGAGCGGTAGATGCTTCAGCGCTCGGAGCGAGTTGGTTACTAAAAGAATTTCAGAGTGATCCGAATACCGTAAAAGCTGACAAGGTTCGAGTAGCTGCGGAGCGGATTCTTGCTGATAACCTTGCTCAGTTTGGTGCGGTAAACAGTCTCACAAGTCCAGTAACGGTGCTCGACGCGAGTGGGAGTCCCGTCTCGTTAAGTGGCCTCGTCCCTCGACAAATCGAGGTAAAAGCGACTATTCAGTCGCCTGTGCACCTTCTCAATGTGCTCCCCGGATTGGATTGGATTCCAAATGTAAGTGCAACAGCTATTGCTGGAGATGTGCGGAAGGTGGTGGCGCTGTTGCTCGATCGTTCCGGTTCGATGGGGA
>JAGRAT010000255.1 GCA_020434495.1 Bdellovibrionales bacterium
TGTCAGGAGCAGTCACCTCTCCCACTAGCTTCGAGGCGAATTTTGCCGTAGGTTCTGGACTTTCACCAACAAGCTTTAAACTAACTTTCACTGATGCGGAGAATGACTCCGCTCAAGCGACCTTTGTTGACTCGCAGGGTTCCTATTCTCCGGATGCTGGATTCAATGGTTGTACAAAGACTTTTTCCGGAATGGTTTCGAGATGAATGAGGATAAGTCGCCATCGGGCTACGCCGCTTGAAAGAGCTCCGATCTTACCCCCTGAAGAACTTCCGTAAATATTGAATTACGGAGAAACAACCCGATCCCCAATTTTTCAAAGCTTCACACGTTAAAGAGGATTGGAACGACCGCGAAAAATGCTGCGGCAAGGATTCCGGTGATGAAGGAAAAATAGGAATATCTTACGAAGCGAAATTTGTATTTCGCGAGATATTGACCCAATCCATAGATCTCCTGAACCTGTACTTGATATGTAAGGTTTTGGTCGTTTAGCAGCCGCTCCCAAGCTCGCTCGAACTCCTCATAGGGCATCTGCACAAAATGCCCGAAAAAGAGAATGTTGCTCGGATTGTTTCCTGGCAAATTTGGATTTATCTCGGTTGAAATGTGCTTGGGTAAAACAGCATAGCTAGCAAATAAAACAGTAATTAGCGCGGACACCATTAATGCAATTCCCACGAATTTTAAGGTCGGCTCCAAGAGAAGGGGCGCACTGAGGGTTAAAATTAGAGATGAAATAGTAATTAGCATACTCGCCTTCGAATCAACCATCGCACTTAACTGCTGGTGATGAACTCTCGTCTGGCGGATGAGATGATCAAAATGCGATCCTGGGTGTTCCACTTTCATAGTCGCCTCGTGGAAAAATTGCTGTGAGAGTTGTGAATCTTGCCGATCTGAAGAACTCGAGGCCATATCATTCCGCTCCTGAACATTAGACTAACAGACTAACGCTAATTCCCCTCGGAGCAACTACAAAATCAGCATTCTTAGAGGATGGAGGCGTCCTGCGAACGAGAAACCCAATACCTCATCAACCGATTCGAAGATTTCAATTGCTATCGACAAGTCCTTAGGCAACTGAGAATCAAGGGGAACATCTGCACAAATGAAAGCAAGTCGGTACTAACAGCTCTGGTAGAGAACAATCATTTCTCGATACTCGGCAATTGCTTTCCTGAGTTCTTGCTTCTTCTGCTCAATAGAATGCAATATGCTTTTTTCAAGCTCTTGTAACGCGCTCAGCTCATCACGGAGCACCTGAGCTTCCGGGCTAGAACTCCCGTAGGCATCGTATGTATACCTATCGAGCAGGAAAATATCACGGTACCGGAGGGGGATCTCGGCACGGACGGTTTCAAGCGAGCTCTCAAGTTTGGTGATTTCTTCACTAATTGCCGTTACAGCCCTTCCCGAAGCAAGCATAGCTTCACCGACCTGCCGACAGACCTCCCAAAAGAATTCCGGAGAGGTCGGCAGAACAAATGAAGTAATGCTTGAGCTAGCCTGAGCCGACGCTGGAGATGGGGCAGCGAAGAACATCCCACCAAAGAGAAAAAGCGCACCACAGAGGAAAAACCTTAAATTTAACATAGGACAACTCCCGCTGATATTGTCTTGTCAAGATATGAGAATTTCCCTTAGGGGAGTGATGTAAAATCTGCATAAATGCAATGTTTCTACATTTCATGTTGCGTCTCACACAAAGAACCCATAACCCTCCCTGTACTCATTCGAATGCATAGATAACAAGCCATTCGTTGAATGCACCTTTGTCATCCATTTAGGGAGGTTCTATGAAACAGAAAAAATTTCAAACGTGTCCACGATGGTTAGCCTACTTGAGTCTCGGCCTTCTCCTCTCAATCGGTAGCGGATGTTCATTGATTGAACAGACAGTTGGACAACTAGTTCCTGCTGGAGGAGAGTTGTACGACACCATCACCGGCTTTGTCACAGACTCCGATGGCGAGATCGTTGCTTACTGTTGTCTCCAGTCGTGTATCAAAGCTGAATCGGTCGCTGAATTCAAAGCAGCTTTCAAGAAGCAAGTGCTAGAAAGAGTAGATGATCAGCAGAGAAGAGCAGATATAATTAGCGGAGTAACTTTTGTCCATAAACCGCTAGAGGACTGCAATGCAGAGTCTAATATTAATTTCATTCTGAATATTCCAATCGGTTCAGAGCTTCATCAAGAGCAAGCTTCTTTGCCTGAGAGCGAGCTGGGAGAACAAGAGGAGCCGAGTAACAATCGAGAAAAGGTGAAAAAGCTTCTCGAACAGTTTGCTGATGAAGCAAGGAATGGAGCGACACTGCTTATCGAGATGAAGGTTTGTCCTTCTGGGGGCTCCTCATCCAGTAGTTCCCAAGCTGCAAGTGCACCTGATTGTTCAAAAGATGCCATTAAAAGTAATGGAAGCATTACCGAGCCGCATTCGAACGAAGTAAACTGGGAGAACAGTGATTTCTCAAACGAAGCTGCGCAGAACGAGCTCGCCTGTATTACTTGTACTCCAGCTCCCGCGACGGAGAAGGAAATCAAACTGGATTGGAGCTGGTTAGCTGATGTGGACCTCAACTAGCTAAACACTTGCCATCCAAATTTTCATACCCCGTTTCATCACATTGGATGAAGCGGGGTATCTCCGTACCAAAAGCAAGGCCAACGGTCATATTCCAACTCCTGTGGCTAGTAGGCCAATAAATCACGACCTTCAATAGTGGTTCTTTTTGCGGCGTTAAGAGCTATTCATAAGAAGCAATTTGAATCCATTTTAGAGGGACACCAAGTGCAAATGACAGAGGAAGATTCCCTTACGAACAGAATTTTCCATTCTCTCAAACGACCAGAGTGAGGCCACATTTGAGAACAGAAGGTGCCCTTCATTGACTAGCGATAGTTAGGCGCCTAAAATCGCGGCTGATTTAACTTGCTAGGAGCCGCCATGCGACGAGCAAAGACTTCCGTTCATGCCCTTCTCTTTTCCATTGCATTCTTCAGCTCGCTATCATCCTCGCTAGCACAACCAGCCGGTCGACTCGTTATTGAAATGATCGAGGCGGGAGGGAACGCTGCTCAGTATGGATACGTTTCGGTTGGAGAAGCACCGGGACGAACTCAAGGCGCGTCGTGTCCGAGAGTCTCTCAGGGAAACCTACCAATAGGTCTCACCCGGTGCGAAGCTTTTTTTGGTTCGGACGTTCCGACCGAATGGCAGCCCTTTGATATCCTCACCGCCACCGTTCCTGCTGACTCACAAACGACCATCCCTTCAGCTGTTCGCCCGGCTGATGCGACTTCATGTGTTTGGACCTTTGAGGGTTTCACCGGAGCTTGCTCAGGGTTAGGGGCATTTGACCAAACTCGCAATGTTTACCAATGTCAGTTCGTGCTTCCTGAAAGTGGAGAATTAACCCTAGGAGTGCGCATCTCTGGTTTTGATAATCAGAACCGTCCGTGCCCTCCTCTCGACGTGCCAAGCTTCCAGCCAAAGCCAGTTGGCACACCAACTCCAACACCTTTTCCTCCTGCAACTGGAAGCAACATAGTTCAGCTTCTCAATACTGTAGCTGATCAAATTCTCGATGGAATGAGAGATCAAAAAATTAGAAGGGTTGTTGAAAAGGTCATTTCTAAGGAGCTAGGTCCGACTTTTGAGCAATTTGAAGTAGCGGTGCTAGGAAGCGCTGCTCCAGCAACACGTACACGAAGTTCAGGAACTCCGATTCTCCGAAAGAAGAAGAAGGGAAAAAGCTGTCCAAAGATAGTTGCTAGAGGAAGTGCTACGACCTCTACAACTGAGGCAAGCACTCTTAAAGTACGTTTCACAAAGAAAGGAAGGCAATGTCTGCGTGGAACGAGCAACAAAGATGTGAACTTTAGCTTTTCTGCCACCAGACCAGGTGAAGTTGCTGCAGCCTCATCTACCTCAAGGACTTTGCTGGTCCGGGGGAAGAGCACCAGTTAACGAGCAAGTTGGCCAGTCACTTTATATACGCTCATGAGCTCGACACTCAATCGCGTTGAATTAGCTGGCGGGTTGGGTTAGCTGGCGGGCAGTTCAAGGACCGTCGTTCACTGATTCTTATCTTATTCACCCTCAATCTTGGAAAGTCCCGCCACAAGACATTCTTTCACATTCTCTAACGTTACTGGCTTACCTTTTGACGGTAGATAGTCAGGGTGACTCTCATTCAGCAGAGGTTCAATTGAGTTCCATGGTCGTTTGACATCTAGAAATTTTACCATCCGAAACTGGCCATTCTCATCATACTCAGAGGAAACAGAAACTCGATATTGCTCATCTTGAGAAGAGACTTGGAAACAGGGAGCATCGGCGGGTAATTGATGCGACCCCACATAAAAATCTTCACAAGACGGCATGTGCACTAGCCTAGCGAGCCCTATGCTTTGAAGTTGCTGACAAGCTGCTAAGACTAGGTGGTAGGCTCGAGCAGGGGCTCTTTCCAAATCAGCTACTTGCCGAGCTAATAGTTCCAGATTGGCTCCCTCAGCGAACTCACCAAGATCCTGATGAAATGTGCTCTGATTTGTCGCGGCTAAGAAGGATTGGTCTATTCTGTTCGCTAAGGCTTTAACCAACTGATAGTTATTAGCCTCTCTATTGAATCCCGAGCCTCCCCTATCGCCTGAGACCAATTCTACACTCAACGAACCTATTTCCTGGCCGAGACTATCCTCAGGCTTCAAGAAGGCTCTGCGCTCTCCTCGATTATCAACTCGAGTAATGAATATCACTTGGGGATTGGAACCTTCGGTCCCTCCAACTTGAATCTTTGGCAAACCCCAAGATCCCATATTATGAAAACTAGAGCTGGTCACACTTCTTCCCTCAACTATCTCAATACCCTGAAGGTCCTCCAGCACAGACATGAGTTCTTGCACAGTAGCGGGTCGACCTAGCTCTACCTCTGCTGACTCGTTTATAGAATGAGATTTGGTGAAGGTATCAGCCTTTGGGCCGCGATCATGAACAATCATTGAGAATTCTCCTCATGGAGCCCTCGACGATTATCGGAGGGTAAGAGAAGTCAACTTCCTAATCAAATTCTTTCAGGTAGCTCTGCCATGAGTCAAAGAAGAGCGATTCCCTAGGGATACATTCGTTGACCTCGCTCAAACTTATCTAGAGCGCTTCTCGAAAGTTATTGCCGCGAAGCGGAGATAACTTTTAGCGCTCGTCTGCCGTAGGACAGACCTCCCA
>JAGRAT010000256.1 GCA_020434495.1 Bdellovibrionales bacterium
TGGAGAGACGGAAGTTTTTAAACCAAAGGGTTGTAAGAAGTGTGGTGATATCGGTTACCGGGGACGAACGGGAATTCACGAGCTACTCGTTGCAACACCAGCTATTAAAACGCTCATCTACAAAAGGGCGACGGCCACCGAAATCAAGAATCAAGCGATACAGGATGGGATGCGAACCTTGATGCAAGATGGCATCCAAAAAATGATTAGAGGTCAAACCGATTTCTCTCAGATTCGAAAAGTCGCTGCAGCATAGCCACGTTCTCGAGGTTAAGACATAAGTCAGGAGCACGTTCGTAACGGTGAGTATTGACGTGAGCAGCGCTCTTTATTGCTGGGGAGACCCTCCGGTCTCCTGCTATAGCAGCACTCAAAAGAACCCACCGCTTCGCGGCAATTTCTTTTGAGAACTGCTATAGAAATACGGAAAAAGTAGGAGAATCAGACAAGAATAGTCTCGGGGCAATCTCAGATCGGAGGCTGTTTATTTCTCTCGTTGATACCAATTACTCGTCTTTGCTCTGTTCTCGTCTGGCGTATTGTAGCTTACTCGAGCGCACATACTTCCCTTCCTTTTCGCGCTCGATCGTTTCTTCCCTCCACCTCTTACTCTAATGCGGGAGGACATTGCTGTTACCACCTCGGATTCGGGGAATTCATCAATTTGTGCACACTTCTTCTTACTGCGAGCCTTCGTAGTGTATTCAAGCAGAAACTGCTCATCACCAGTTAAACTTTCAGAGTCTATCGACCAACTTAAGACTGCCCACCCTTTTCTCAACTTCCCACGGAGATCTGGGGTAAAGGTCTTGAGGTACTTCGCCGCATCAAGTATCGCTCCCCAAGTCGAAAAATGATCCACTTCTGCACAGACGGTGTTGCCATTCACGGTCACTGGAACGACTACCCACTCACCCTCAATTTCGCTAGCTATCGTAACAGCACTAATATCAACCCCATAAGATTCGAGCTCTTCCTCAGTGAGGGTTACGCAAAACTGCACACTCTGTTCCAGCTCTTCCACCACCTCACCGTCAAGCGTTGGCGTGACTTCAAAAATTGCAATCGGAGTATAATTTGTATCGAGCTCCCAATCTTCGGCGGTTTCAATATCAAGCACGACTGTTGTTCCAGTAGATCCAAAGGCCCCGGCATTTGCTCGAATCTCTGTGCGTCCATCGGGAAAGGTAATATTTTGCTCTTCGTCTGGGGAAAACTGTTCACGCTTCCGCTCAAAGAATGTTCCAGCAAATCGAATTGTGAGGGAAACATTTTTGCCGACCTCTCCGTTTTTCGTCGTTAGCGAGCTCTTTCCGAAATATACCTCGCCATCCAATCCATCATCCTCTGTGTCAAAAACAAGCTGGCAACCAAAGCCAATAGTTTCACTTACAGAAGAATCTACAACTCGAGTCGATACCGTTACTGTCCCATCTTCTAGCAATCGGTCATTCCCCGAACGCTCCCCAATAGCATTTCTTACTCCGCAGTGAATAGATCTAGCATCTCGAGCAGAGAGGACATTCCCATTTTGATCTTGAATCTCTGGAGTTATATTAATGTCATAGTTTGCACTACTGAGCGCAAATTGCACCTCAACTGTTTCTTGGTCGAGTGCGAGGACCCGTTGTGGTGCCGGTTGTACAATTCGATTATTTTCTCGAATAAGTGTTTCCGGAGCTCTTGCTCGGACCTCGTAGGTAAGCCCCGGAACAACCGATAAGCTTGCTTGACCATCCGCTCCGGTAAACGAATCTATTGTATACTGCCGCTCATTTGCTCCATTTTCACCGGAGACGAAAGCAAACGCTTTCACAAGTCCTCTTGCGATTGGACTCCCTTCAGCATCTGAAAGGCGAATACGAAGTGTCGCACTCGGCTTAGCGAGTCGAAGATTCACTGACACTGTACCGCCATTTGTCATGTCGACAATACCTGGTGATTCTGCCAGAACGTATGTCGGAGCCTCTCCAGGACCGGAAGCCTTTGGTTTCACATGGAGCTGATATCGCACCGCAGAACGAACCGGAATCGATACCGAGCTCTCTCCTAAAGCAACCTCTGTATGAGTCGAATAGCTAATCCCTGATCTCCCAAGAGGCTCAGAGAACACCGCAATTGACCCCTCAAAATCTGTGAGAGCTACCCCAGTCCGCCAATCTCTGAATCTCAGATCCAAGTTCGAGTCGGCGCTATACACCCGTGCAGCTCTTGGAGAAGTCGGAAGCCCAGGCGCCAAGGAAGAAAAGCTTAGCGACTCAATCCCCTTATTTGCATCCTTAATCGATCCCTGGCAACGATACGATTCAAGTCCCGAGATGGCAGGAATAATAATACGTCCATCTAGACGAGTTGGACCGATTATATCTCTGACATCGGGGATACTTTCGAAACGAAAGCCATATTGCCCTCGAACTCCATCACAAACTACATCAGCATCTCTCTGATCTGTCAGGGTATAGTCGTTCCCCGTCTCCGCATCCTGGAGCTGAATGGCGATGACCGCATCCGCGCGGTGGCTGATAAATTGAATACGTTGATCGGTGATCCCCAAAGGAATTTCTCCAACTTCTAGACGAGAGACCACCCCACGACCGAAAACTTTGGCAAAGAATTGCCCCTCGTCTGTAATCTCCAGGCCAATTCGTGCTTCCCCATTCGAATCAGTGGTAGTCTTGATAATCGGAGTATTCGCTCCCTGCCCCTTGGCAAAGTCTACCAACACATCAGTAATAGGAGCAGTAAGATCTGGCTCATTAAGAGCTCCGGCCTTAGGAAAGAAGTATTGAAGCAAGAGCGTCTTTGGAAATGAACTGAACCGTTTAAGAATTGTCTGTGTGAGAAAGCCGGTGTGGTTATCGACTACTGCTTGAGTAAGATCGATGCTGAGATTCTCCTCGATATCACGGTAAGTGCCGTTGTTAGATAAATTCGGCTCTTGGCTCGGCTTAATTTGCAGACGATAGTTTCCGCTTTCTACATTGCTGAATCGAATAGTTCCGCTGTTGTTTGTCTTCCCCTCTAAACGGTTGAGGGTTGAACGATTGATCAACGTGACAAGAACATCGGGAGCAGGAGTTGTTCCGTCGGGGAGAGAGAGCTCCACCGCAACATAGGGAACTGGTTGCGCATAGGCCGAGCAAACTTCCAACACGAACATCACAAGGACTAAAGAGATCAGCGCTTTTGAGAATTTGGACTTCAACACAATTACCCCGTAGGAAGGTTAACGACAGTTCCACGGTGCTCCTTCAGCGCTCAAAGCCATTTTCCAGGGGGAGTGCCATAAAACACCATTTCAATTAACTGATTCCTGAACAGAGGGGCTCACGTATCTCATCATTTAAGGGTAGAGTTTTACTCAAATTGAGGATGCCCCGATGAAGGTACGAGTTCTTCTTAGTGTCATAGTTGCCCTTACTGTCTTCACAAGCTGCAACGGTAGTAGCTCAAATAACAAAGTGGAGATTGCCGTTAGCCCAGAAGGAGTCTGGTCTGTTCGCTTTACTGAACTTGTAGACGAGTGCGATGTGCTTGCCCCCGATGAGGAGGGTTTCGGATTCGACTCAGAGGAAACGATTACTCAGGATGGGGAAACCTTTACGATTAGCGCTGATGAGCTCGTTTTTGGTTCCATCGACGGTGGACTCCGCTCCTCAGATTCTCTTATCGCAGAAGAGCTCGTAACTGGAGATATATTTGGAGTGGGAGTGAACTGTTCCCTCTCTGAGCGGTTAGCTTATAACGACCTCACTTCGGAGTCTGCCAATATTGTTTACGAAGTTGTTATCGATTGTGATGACGGTACCCGCTGTGACTCTCTTTTTAGAGCACAGGCGGTGAGAACCGAGTAACCGAACTCCAAAATCTCGCTAAAAGGTTACCGAGCTCAACGGCGAACTACAGTCGTTCGTTTCGCTAAGCGCAACAGAGGTCACATCTGAGATACTAAACCCCACCTTCACAAAGGAACTATCTCCAGATGCAAGCGTATCACTGTCGGTAAGCTGCAATTCCGCGAATGGAAAACTCGGCGGAAAGTACTGCGTGACGGGATCCGGTGTATTCACAATAACATTAAGGAGATTACTATTTGCAGTACCGTTAATGCACGGCGTAAGAGTGCGCTCTACCGAATCCTTCACTCGGAATACAAGCTGACCAACTCCATCCTTAATCACTCGACACACGGTAGCCTCGGTGTCCCCACTCGGGAAAGTGAAGAATCGGCATCTTCGAAAATCATCTTCGGCATCGTTTCCACAGACCAGTGTTCCGATAGAGTTCTCAAGCACGTTCTTACTACAGCTTGTACTTACTACCAAGGTACCACCCAGCGGGTCAAAGTTCAGCCAACCCCCAAGTTCTTGCTTTGGAACCTTCGCACTCACTCCGACATTGGCAGAGCGTAACGAAGCCACGGAGAAGCTCCTTGAGCTCTGATTCTTCTGCTTTCTCAAACGATCTCTTCGCCGCTGCAATCTCGTGACCTTGTTGGAGGCCCGAACAGTACTAGAAGCTGAGCTCGAACTCACACTTTTGTTGATAAGGCTCAGCGACGGCGTGAACAATCGAGGGGAATTTCCAGACCGAAGCGAGGTCGAACTTGTTGAAAGCTGGCTTCTTAGCTCGTAACTGTAAAGTGATCGATTAGCGTTAAATTCCGCCTGTTCTTTGGTAGAGAGCGATCCATAAATGGTATCGTCATCAGCTGTGGCCAAGAGGTAAGAGTTAAAGTCAAAAACTCTACTGTACCGGTTCTCTCCGACCACGCTACAGGCCTTATACTTTGTATTCGTATCCAGCCCCTCTACTGAGAGGTGAAACCGAGCCTCACCATCTGTCCCGTATCCACCTGGAGAAAAGAACCCTGTGCTAATCACATCCTCAAATCCGGTGGTCGTATTGAGAGTACATATCTGCCGGGTGCTACTATCATTGGCGGCAAGGAGGTCTGGCTCATTCGTAAACTTTCCGATACAGAAGTCATAACCGAACTTCGAACCTTTTCTCAGAACAAAGGTGATAACCGCCTGATCGAAGTCGAACTCCGTCTGTAACGCTTCTAGCCGTTCTACTGTTAACACTCCAGAACAAGTGGTTCCGTTACATTTCAAAGTTGTAACTCGCGTTTCATTCACATTTCCAGCCTCGACCTCCCCGTCTAAGAAGAAGAGAGGCAAATTACTAACTGGCGGCTTCTTATCAAAAGTTACCGAAAAGATTGT
>JAGRAT010000257.1 GCA_020434495.1 Bdellovibrionales bacterium
ACTCGCTAAACTGCGCATCCGATCGAGCTCGTTCAATCGCGTCTGACTTCTCATCAAAGAAGCTCCCGGGAATAACTTCAGTATGCGAGAGAATGGTCCATCCCTTTGGGTGGGGAGCAATTCGTAGGCAGGAGCTTTCTCTGGCGCCATGGGAGAAGATCTCTGCTACGAGGGTACGTGCAACGTCGAAGAGAAACCCTTGCTCCACAAGCTCAACTAAGGAGCGAAGCTCGAAGAAGGGAAGTGGTGGGATGTCTTGAATACTTGGAACGGTGTAGCCAACAGATTTCATAATTCAGACCTCCCCCAAAGTTTGAAGGAGCTAGAGTAACAGCGATGAGTCCGTTCTTATGTTAGAAACGCTGGTCATGGGTTAAGTTGTTGAAATCAATGCTAGAATGGTCATTCGCTCTACATCTTCTAGAATGCCGGCTCGTTCACCAGAGGGTTTGAGTCGAGTCAGGACCAAGCCAGATTCCTCCAAACTTATCGTAATTGGCAGGTAAGAGAGCTATTTTTGAAAACCAAAAGTGCAAATTTGCTCATAACTTTTAGGATATTTATGGGGGTTTGGTTGGTTATTTATTTTGCGTATGACGGGCGATCCTACTCCTCAAAAAGAAGAGCAACCTCGCGATTTTAAGCTTGATTCTGAAACTGCAAAGCTCGTTAGTGAGTTACTTGCCGGACCGAGTATTTCAAATATTGATCTCTCCAAACCCAGAGCGCGTCATAGTGCGTTTGAGTTTCAAGACTTCAGCGATGAGCCTTCGTTTAAGAAACATGTAGATTTTCAACCTCATCGAAATCCGAGGGAAGAGCGGCGTTATAAAGAGGGAATGCGATTTGATCAGAGACTTCCAGATAAGAATCTCTTCAAACGTGATGGCCAAGATCTCAATCTCTTCGTAGCTCGTAAGATAATTGAAAAACTTGAAAATGGGCATGTCGACTCAGCCCTCTTAGAGATTCAAATTGATGGTGGAGTCAATGCTCTCCGTTCAACTTTCTGTACGCGGCATGCAGCACTGAAAACGCAACGGCTTCTTAAAGAAGGAGATACTCGTGACGCGGAGCGGATTGCCGACGCCTTCTCTTTCTCTCCTGAAGAGCGGAAGGCAATAGTGGTGATGGCATTGGCTGAAGAGATCTCCTCCCCACTTTTTGTAAGTCGCATATTTGAAGGAAAAGTATTTGAAGAAAGAAAAGGCTCACTCCTTCAAGCACTCCTAAATCTTGGTACTGGTTCGATGCTTGGCCTGAGTGGCGAAGTACTCAAAGAGATAGCGCTCCCTACCTACCGACTGGTGCTTCAAGATGCTCTTAGAACATTCGATTCAAGGGACATTGCTTGGCACGAAGATTTTGGTATGCGGACTTCCTCTTTCAAGGACAGGCATGAAGAGCTTAGTCCGTTAGCTCAAATACCATTCTTCCTACTTAAATCGCAGGTTCCCACCGAAGAAGCAGATTCCATCGATAGAGAGGCTTGTGAGCAGATTCTTCGTGGAGGATATCGAACTACTAAGCAGGTAAGATCCTTAATGGATCTCATCAATCCAAAAAGTGAGCTTCTGGCAGAGCCTGAGATGGTTGAGCTGAGAACAGCTCGTCTTGTCCGGCACATTAAGGGGTGTTCCGGTTCCTATGGAGCCGTACTTATTGATGAGGCTCTTACCGGATTACGGCTCGGTGAGGAGGCGCTGACCCATCCTGAGGTAGAAGGAGCAGTCAGAGATAGCTACTTGCAAGCTCTTCAAAACGGGAATCTTAACCTCGCCGGGGAGTATGAAGCGGCCCTTCCGCAGGTAGCGGATCAGATAGATGTGGAGGTTCGAAGAGAAGCTGCGGAAGCTGGTGCGAGAAGTTTAGCAGAGAGAGGAGAGTTTGCTCGTTTCGATGCGTTCATCGCGGCTAAGGAGATTGATGCTAAGACAATTCTTCCTGATGAGTTGCTTTGTGAGAAGGTGGTCCAAGTTGCGCTTCGCACGATAGATAGGGTTTCGATGACCCATGAACATTTGATTCGGGAAGCCGCAGAGACCGGTCTCATGAAGCGAATTATCGCCGATGGCTGGCTGGATGTGGATAAGGTACTAGAAGGAATTGATCGGGCGATACGGAATATCGATAACGGAGCTTCGCAGACAAGCTCCAGAGCAGATTATGGTTCTGTTATCGCTCTTTGTGAGTGCTTTTTGCCTCCAGAGGCTGCGGAAGAAAAGCTCTGTGGGTTGCTCATTGAACGCGCGGCTCAGGGTGACCGCAAATTCGTAGAGAAGCTGTTAGCCCGAATTTCTCCTGAGTGGGAAGCGTTTGATAGAGAGCAATTTCGAGAAGCGAGCATTCGCGGCTTCTTGGCACAGGTAGTCGGGTACAAGGGAGAGGATCCAAATAAGATGCCTCGGCCAGGGCAATTTGGGCTGCGACGGGAGGACTTACGATCATCTAAGGGGGTTCTTGAATCACTAGCCGGAGTCGCTAAGGAGATGGCTCTCCTTGGGAGAGGTCGATGTGCCAATCGACTCATTAATGATTTCCTGCCTGAGGAGCAGAGAGAAGGAGTTTCGTTAGAGATCTTAAGAGGTGTTGCAGAGGCGGGATATCCTAAGGAGGTTGACTCGCTGATTCTTCGGAACCTTATTAGTCCTGCATACATTGAATCTGAAGAGTATCAAGCGAGTGCCCGAAAGGGATTGTTGAATTTTCTACATCGTGATGCACACCAGCGTGGAAGCCTTTCAGAGTGTATTCGGCAGCTGAGAATCAGCGAGGAGGGATTGTCTGCCTTTGAGATACAAAGGGCCATTTCAGAGGAGGCTGCGAAACAGGCCGCTACCAGGCGGGATAATTCCACCATAGAGTACATTGAGCACTTGCGTATTCCAGAGCTTAGAAATTGGACGATCGGTGTGGCTTGTTGTGCAGCCGCCTCAGCCGGCAATTCTTTTGAGGTAGAATCCTTACTCAAATTGAGTGAGGAACAAGAGTCGATTGTAAGTTCGAAGGAGTTTCAGCTCGCCGCCGTTGATGGAATGTTCGGAGATGGGGTACAGAAAAAAGCTCTAGAGCAGCAAAAAGTGAAGTTTCATATTCGGGAGGAAGCTCTTTCCCTTCCGGAGGTACAGCAGAAGCTCCTTGGCTTGGGAATTAGAGCGGATGGATGGAGGGAAGAAGAGATTCAATTGGCGGCACTGCAACTTCTCGGCCCAACTGAAACTGGATACCGACTACATAATGAAGTAAAACGCGGAGCGATTAGAGGTGGAAAGATCGGCCTCCTAAAAGAGCTCAGAGCTCTTCGTAGCGGTTGGGATTCAGCAGACCCTGACGGAATTGAGGGAGCTCAAAAAGCTGAGGCCGAAACCGGGGAAGTTGGATCTCTTAACGCCGAAGTTGAACCATCAGCGAGATTGGAAGCCAATGTCTATGCAGCAAAGGAAGGGTTGCTGCATTTTCTCCGCGACTCTCATAAGGTGACTCAGTCTGCCATTCATGAAGCACTTGAACTCCTGGAGCTCAATAGAGCTGATTTTGTAGATGATCATTCTCAAGCGAGACTTAGAGCGATTTTTGATAGCTGCTTTGATACGAGAAACGATGGTCCGGGGGACATAACTAAAGCTCTCTCAGTAGCCTTAGAGCTCTTAGACCCAGAGCATGCAACGTCGGTACTTGAGAGCTTGGTCATAAGGGCCGTAGCTGCTGGAGACAGCGCGTCGTTTTCTCGTCTGACGGTGCCGGAGCACCTCAGCGAGGAATTTCTTCTAGGAGAGGGTTACCAAACGGCAGCTCTTAAGGGTCTAAAGAGGACGCTCGCATATGGTGGCGCAACAGTAGAAGGAGTCCTCCCCAAAATTGTAGAAGAGTTTCGACTTACTGAAGAAACATTAGAATCGGTGCAATTTGTCGAGACTATCTCTGAAGCGCTCACAACTCTTAGCGGGGCGAAAGATAGCGATAATGCGGAAAGCTGTATAGCTATCTTAAAGGATCTCCCCGAAGGCGAAAAAAGATTGGCCGTGCTTACTACTTTTCTCCCGACGGTGGTTCGGGTAGGAGAGCTTCAATCTCTTCCCCTTTACAGAGAAGAGGTTGGAGAGGTCGCTCAAATTTTAGAGGGAACGGATTGTCAGGAGGCCGCTAAGCTTCGTCTTCTAGGAAAGATTGATGACCTGAATGGAATTGAAGTAAGCATTTTAGAGGCAAATTTCAAGCTCGTGCCTCTTTCGGAGGATACGGCTCGCGAGCCAGGTTTTCTCCATCAAGTAGAGCGTCACCTCGTAAAACAGGGGAGACTTTGTTCCAGCGGAGAAAAAGTTGTTTCGGCTATTAATCTTTTGCTCCCGGAAAAAAGACGGAGGTCCTGCCTTGAGAAAGCATATATTGAGTGCGTTCGAACTGGGAAGCCCGAGAGGATCGCTATTCTTGCTAAGGCCGTGGGTATTAATGGGGATAGCTCGTTCGTTGCATCCGAGGAGTTTCAGGCTGCCGCACTTACTGGGTTTGAAGAGTTCCTGGAATTCCGCACTACCACTGCTCCTTCTAAAGGAGCGCTAACGAGAATTATTTCTGGGTTTCACCTGGGTGATGAGGCACGTGATCAAGAGGAGTATAAGAGAGCTGTCTTTACGGGTGTCGCGAAGGCAGCAAGTAATGGGTGGGATAAGGTAGTTACCACTCTTATTGATGAAGCGAGCAAGCCTGAATGGAGGACTGAGCTCACCCTAACAGCTCTTGAAGGCGCGGCAAAGAAGGGAGAGCTTCGCATTCTCTCTGCTCTAGAGCGAGCATACCCTTTGGAAGCCAAGTTGTGTTTTGCTGGTGAGCGATACCAATCGGCGGCTCGGGAAGGTGCAATCAGGTGGATTAACAGAGTCGAATCAGAGACCAAATTGAAGATTCGAAAGGTTCAGGAGATCTTTCATCTCTCTGATGATTCTGTCCAGAGTGATGATGTTCAAGAGATCACTAGGGCAAAGATTGTTCACTCGGCGAATATCTCTAATGGTGCAGCGGCTCAAGCGCTTCTTGAGCATCTTGTTCCAGAAGAAGAGAGAGGAACCGTTGCAAAAAAGGCGCTTTCAAATATTTTTCTTGGGCAAGGAATTTCACGTGAGCAGCGGGAGCTCATCTCAAAATACGGTGAGAAATTAAACCCACAGGATTCGGAAAACGGACTGCCAGAGCCTTTCCAGATTCTCAGTCGTAACTTACGCATTCACA
>JAGRAT010000258.1 GCA_020434495.1 Bdellovibrionales bacterium
GCTCATTTGGCATCCAGAAATTGGTGATGAGATCTCAAACCGGGTAAATCCTACGCAGGTTTCCGTCCTTGTTGATACAGGAGGACTTACCCCTCCAGCCTTGCGAGATACCTATATCTGGCTACCTACGGTGGAACAGATGCTACTTCAAATTGAGGTGCGGCAAGCTATCCTCTTTCATGCTGGACTTGAGATGTCTGAGCACTCTTACTGCTATAAGACAGTAATACAGTCGAAGGTGGGTTCCGTAGAAGCGGCCGCGTATTCCTTCAGAGAATCCGTCGGGAAAGCTTTGCACGATCTGCTGCTCGTTGAGCAGGGCACCAACGTCCATTAGGTGCGATTCTCCACCCGATCAATTTGTCTCTTTTCGACTTTTTTAAAGGTTTGACTTACCGTTTTGTACTGCTGGGCCTTCAATAGCTTGAGTATCCACAGCTTGAGTATTCAGGGAGGTCGTTGGGTGTGGATGATGCGATCCCATTTCACTGCCATTTCTCAACTTAGGTGACTTTCTCCGACGGAATTGAAATACGAAATAAACCAAGAGTGCGACGCCTAAGGCGAGAAAAACCCATTCCAAGTTGTTGAGCAGCTCTTCGTGGTAATCTGCTGCCATGTACCCAATACACATCATGATTGGTACGCTGACGAGCGCTGCCAAGCAATCAGCAAAGATAAACCGGGAGTAGCTCATCTTTACTGCACCACAGGTGAGGAAGGTGACCATTCGAAGGTAAAAGAGATGTCTTGCTATAAATATGGTAAAAAGCCCACGCTTCTCGAGTCCGAGCTTAAATCTCTTCAGCCTTCTTGGGGAAAGTCTCCTCTGAAACCACGGCTTTGAAAAAAGGGTAGAGCCAAAACCTCGTCCCATCGTGAAGATAAGGAGATCTCCAATTACCACCCCGGCGTAGCAAACAAGGAAGAGGCCAAAGGGATTAGCTGCCTTCTTGCCAGCTAAAATGCCAGCGGCAACGAGGGGGAGATCTTCAGGGATTGGCAATCCAAGTGCTCCACCCATAAGAGCGAGGAACAGGATGATGTAGATCCAGTAGCCCTCTGCTGCAAGTAATCCCTCAATTGACATAGCCCTAACTATTGCAAATTGATTGCCCAGTGTGGAAGTCCGCTTTTCCTCTTTTAGGTACGGATCTTCGGGTGTCTTACAATTTCTTCCGTCAGCAGCGGTAAAATTATCTATTGAGGGAGATTGAGCGATCGAGGAGCTCGGCTAAGACCCCAATAGCAGCTTCCTCTCTGGACGAGAGCTCCTGCCCGCCAGTCGCGCTTGAACGATCTGCGTATATGATACCGACGGAGCGCTTATCAAATCCCACTGGAATAGCGGCGAATGGCCAACCATCAGGAAATATCGGATCTCCCCGATAGACCGGGCGTGATTCCGTTAGTGCAATTACTTCGGGGGCGAAGCGCGTACCTTCCCCCTTTACCTCTCTTGTAAAGGTCTTTGGATCAAATCCTGGGATGTGGCCAAGGAGCATTCTTCCGTTCAGCTTCTGTTTTCCTGGGCCGAACAGCATAAGAAAAACTCTATCAAAACCAAGGCTCCAAGCGAAAGTTTCCATCACCGTGGTGATAACTGATGCCGTTGGCTCTCTGTTTTCTACAGCAATTCGTATCTCTTCAACAAAATCGAGGAACTGTTCCTCTTCGTTGAGGAGTTCTTCTTCTCCGCCTTTTCCCGCGCCTTGACCGGCTGCCTGAGCGGCGGCAATTTTCGCCTTGTAGTGTTGTAGCTCTTCTGGAAGACCGGGAAGTTGTAGCTCAAGGGAAGAACAGTAGTCTCTGTAAGAATCAACGAGCTTACCAAGCACGTCACTGAGCAACACCGACTCCAAGGAAATTTTTGAATTGATTTCAGCGATTGCGTCTTCGAGGGTGCCTGAGGAAGATTTTTCATTGATTGCTTGTGATAGGGTGCTTCCCGCATACAATGCATCGATCATCCGATCCATTGGATCTTCCTCTGAGCTCTCACTCTTCTTTACGTCAGCAAGAGATTTCTCCGCGGCACCGGAAAGCACCTTCTTATACTCTTCAGGAAGTTGGAGTTCTTCGAGCACTTGAATACTGATCTCTATCGGACTTAGTCCAACGAGCTCCTGTATGCTCTGAGCCATCGAGAGCTGTTTTGTTTCCGCCCGCCGTTCGGCTGATTCATAGAGTTTTGGAAAGTAATAAGCGAGAAGTAGTGTCCCCATCTCTGCAAAGGTTCCCGCGAGATAGCCGGTTTCGTCCTTCAATGCCGAGGCAGTTCCGCTCTTTGCAGCCTTGGCTCTTGAATGTTTGTCGAGTTCAGCAGAGATACTGCTCGTCAAAATTGAAGTAGTGATAGTCTTCTTCAAGCACTGGGCAAATGGCCCTCCTTTTCGCGCCACAGGGATAAATTTCTGTAGCAGAATGAGCCCAGAGCAAAGCTCTGCAAGTGGGCGCATCCCGATCTGAATGACGGCTTGGCTGACAGTCATAATGGGCTTTGCCCGTCGGTAAAATGAACTATTTACGAGATGCAATACCCGAGTACCAAGAGACGGTTCTCGGAGGATAATCTCTGCCACCTGGTTGGTCGTTGATTCTGGCTTCGAAATGACTTCTCGGAGCTCGCTCACAACACGTGCACTGGCCGGAAAGTCGCCATCACGAGCGAGTGCCTTCTTTAACTTCTCAAGGAAGTCTGAAGAGGTAGTTCCTGATGATGTGTCGATGCTCATTTCCGCCATTTGACTCTTTCTGTTCCCCTCTTAAATTTCCATCATTGCCTGTCGTAAGGTCAACTCTCTCACCGCCTCAACAACCTCTGATGGTCGAAAAGGCTTTGGAATAAATAGACTCGCCCCGGCTTCAAATGCAGCTTGGCGATCAGCTTCAAATGCACAGGCGCTGAGAACCATAACTGGCATGCCAAGGAATGGACTCGACTTTTTCCTGACATATTTGATGAGCTCTAACCCAGGCTCTCCCGGCATGGCGAGATCTGTTAACAAAATATCGGGAGAGTAACTTGCGAGAATCGTCTTGGCAGCATCTACAGAACGAGCTGTCTTTACCTCAGCGCCAGCCAACGTGAGGACCGCTTGCAACACATTTATAGTATCTGGATTGTCCTCAACAATGAGAATTGCAAGTCCGTTCAGCCGTGCGAGCTTGGAATCATTGATGTCTTCTTGTTTTGTGGCGATATGCTCAGCTTCGTCGGATGCGAGCGGGAGATATAAGGAAAAGGTGGACCCTTTTCCTGGTTCGCTCTGTACCTGTACGCGCCCACCGTTTAGTTCGATGAGCCGCTTTGTGAGGTTTAAGCCTATACCTGTTCCCACCTGTTGTTTGCTGTAGGAGTTGTCTCCTCGTTCAAATCGCTCGAAAAGCTTCTTCTGTTGAGCCGGGGAGATTCCGACTCCTGTATCGCTGATATCTATCCTTACCATGTCAGAGGCCGGCTCAACATCGATCCACACCTTGCCACCCTCAGGGGTGTACTTAACGGCGTTCGACATGAGATTGATGATTATCTGGTGGAAGTGCTTGCGATCGCACATGAGCTGAAGTCCCTTCAGCTTCGGATCGAAGTTGAAGGCATCAAGCGCGACACCCTTTCCATCGGCTGTCTGAATCATGAGCTTGTAGGCTTGTTGAAGGAGTTCGATGACATTCAAACGTTCCGGTTCAGCTTCCTCTTTTCCAGACTCAATGCGCGCAAGATTGAGAACATCATCGATGAGTGTTTTGAGATGGTCACTGGAACGTGCAATGGCATTAAGCGCGTCAGTTTGTTTTTCGTTCAGCTCACCAAAGACCCCATCAACAAGAACGCTTGAATATCCAACAATAGCCGTGAGTGGGGTTCGGAGTTCGTGACTCATATTGGCGAGGAATTTTGATTTGGCCTGATTTGCTTCTTCCGCGCGCGATGTTTGAATAGCAAGGTCTGCGGTGCGTTGTTCAACGAGTTCTTCGAGTCGTTCGGTATAGGACTGGATACGAGATTGGGTGATGGCGTTGGCAACGGCAACAGCCGCCCCTTGAGCGAATTCTTCAAACCGTGTTAGATCGTTTTGAGACATCATGTCGGCACGGCGATACCCAATGAGGATAGCACCAAGTGCTTCGCCTCGAACCTCTAAACAACATGCGTTTACAGAACGAATTCCCAGTTCGTGGAGGAAATCTAGCCCGTGATCCTGTTGTTGCTCGAGATTTTCAACAGAGAGATATCCCCCCACACGCATGACCTGCCCAAGAATCCCTTTATCCGTCGGGAGTTTCTTTGGTACGAGATTTGGAGTACACCCATATCCTCCCCGAACGATAAGATTTTTTTTGTCGTCATCTAAGAGCAAGGTAAGGGAAACGTCTGCTGCGAAACGGAAAGCACTTTCACGTGCTAAGCTTTTTACGAGCCGTTCTAATCCTATGTTGCTTGCAATGAGTTGGTTGAGCTCATTGAGAACTTGGAGTCGGTCGAGGAAGTGTTGAAGAGTATTGGATAGCTTTTGTCTCTCGAAAACGACCGAGGTATGATGGGCAAGTGCATTAAGTTTCGTTTGAGCATCATGAGAGAGACCCTCTGGCGCTACGACAGCAAGAGACCCGATGGGTGCCCCTAGGCAGATAATATCAAAGTAGTGTTTATCTCCCTCTTGAATTTTTGCTCTATGGGTTGCTACGGATTGCATGGCAATTCGGCTGGATCCATTTCCTGCTTCTCGTTCTTCTTCGATAGGAAAATTTCCATTGCTTGCAACAAGTTCTCGTTCGGTATTCGTCCGATCGGAGGGGAGGTAGATAGCAGAAGCGGTCACTCCAGAAGTTTTTGAGGCGCACTCCGCTAGAGCAGTAAAAACTCTGCGAGGCTCATCGCCGTTTTCAATCATTTTCATAATCCCAGAGATGCTCTCACTTGGAGGGCGTTCCTCTAGGGCCGATCGAGACATCACCTGTGTCGATCGAGAGTTTCGCTTTTCGCTCATTTGCTTCCTGTGATAGGGAATACAACAAGAGAGATCGTCATAATTGCGTGAAACCTTTACTCTCTTAGTGAGATTAAACCTGTGGTTTCTTTGGGGTTTTGGGAATAGGGGCTTGTAGTTCTCAGGACGAATGTGGTTAAGAGAAGTGATATATTTCAGAGGGTTAATAGGGGGACATTGCCTTCCGTTACCATTTTATTGAACTATTTTCTGCGTGGCAAAG
>JAGRAT010000025.1 GCA_020434495.1 Bdellovibrionales bacterium
TATCGCTGCTTCGAATAACCGCTCTTATCATGCAGAAAGGGAAACTGAACATTGGCTCGATCACGGAACTCGCGTAAGGCGTCGTCATCATCTTCGACACCGATGGCAACTATCTGGAGAGAGTCTTTCATGAGGGCTTGGAGTCGGTTTAAAGAGGGCATCTCCTCTTCGCACGGCTTACACCAAGAGGCGAGAAAATTCAGGACAACCAACTTCCCGTTGTAGTCGGCAAGGTTCTTTGCATTACCCTCCAGATCCGTCAGGACTAATTCCGGGGCCATACTCCCCGGAGCGAGAGTTGAATCCTTAATCGAATCACACCCTGTTGAGAGTAAAAGGATCAGAAGAGTGATCAAAGATACGAAAACTCTAGTAGATAGCACAGCACGAGTACGCAAAAGATACGAATCATCGACAGATGAACAGCTACCAAAGGATGTACAGCGGAAAGCGCGGGAAAACGTGTTCACAGCTCGAACAGCCCTACTCGGCTTTCTTCTTTCCCTGCTTTCTCTCTTGAAGGAATTTTCCGAATTTTCGCTCAAACTGATCTACTCGACCTTCACTATCGAGTACTCGAGCTTTTCCGGTGTAAAACGGATGGCAGTTCCAGCACACACCGATTCCCATCTCTTTTGAAACAGACCCAACTAGAAGCTCAGCTCCGCATCCACCACACTTCACTGTTGTGTCTGCGTACTCCGGATGAATTTCATCTTTCATGTCTCTACCTCAGTTCCAAGAAACTTAATTTTCCACTCAGATAAAATTGTCGCCTAGCGCTAAACACCCGTCTCGACCGAAAAATATGGCCAGAAACGGATATCTTTTTAATCTTACCGAGCAGTATCACCAAGCAATCTCACCCAGCAAAGCATGCTTACCGAGTAATGGGTGCTCTGGAAAAAATTAGCAAAATTAGAGCGTTGGAGATTAAATGTATTGCCTAGGCTAGTCAAGGGATGCTCCGGATGCGATTTTGCCCAGTCGATTGACCTTCCGGAAAGAAGAGAGTTTTCAGATACTTCCTTCTCCATTATAGCTAGTGTTGAATGGGAGGAAATATGGCATCACAACAGGCGTTACGTACCGAACTCAGAGCCAGAATTGCCCGGGTTAGACGAGAGCTCCGTATCTACGACAAAAACTCTGCCCTTCTGGTCTCTAGCGCGCCGCGTCGGACCAAGGCTCGAGACCTCCATTATCCGTACCATCAAGACAACGATTTCTTCTATCTCACCGGTTCGGAGCTAGAGGAAGCAACAGCAGTCATTTTTGGTGACGAGAGAAAGCCGCTTCTCATCGCTCCTGAAGTTTCAGAGTTGAAGCTCATTTGGGAAGGTGCCGGCGAGGATGCCGGATCAGTAGCAAGGCGAATGGGAGCATCACTTGTCTCGACAGACTCGCCACTTGAAGAGATCCATTCGGCCGTCAAAAACACCCGTTATCTTTTTCACCCAAACACATCAGGGCAACAGGGCTTTGAAACGGCTCGAAAACTCTTCCTGCTATCTTCCCACCGGAGATCCTCCCCGCCGATTTTTTTCGGTCACACCGATCATGTGCTTGAAAAACTTCGCTTGAAGAAGAGCACTTTTGAGGTCACTCAGATAAGCCAAGCGATTTCCATTTCTCAAAGAGCGCTTCAGGCGGTCATTCCTTTTATCCAACCTGGAATGCGAGAACTTGAACTCGCAACCCGCCTGCGCCATGCGATCGAAGAACAAGGCTCAAAGGAGAGCTTCCCCGCAATCATCGCTTCTGGGCCTAATGCTGCGATTCTTCACCACACTCCAGGCACTCGTCGATTTCAAGCAGGAGAATTCGTCACTATCGACTTCGGAGCAACCTACGAAGGGTACGCAGCGGACATTACCCGAGTCTTTCCGGTGGGCACTCCACCAGAAGTGCATCGGGAGCTGTACTCGTTACTGCTTGAGACTCAAACCAAGATCGTCTCGAAGATTCGTCCAGGGAAGACATGGAAGTCTCTTAATGAACTGAGTGAAGAGTTGCTCCTTAAGGGACTTCGCGAGCTTGGCATCTTAAAAGGGCCAATAGCCAAGCTCAGAAAGGAGAAAGCGATTAAAAAGTTCTACCCTCACTCACTTGGACATTCCCTAGGACTCGCTGTGCACGATATCGGCCCGCTGCGAAGCGCAGGCGAAGCAAAACTCACTCCTGGAATCGTTGTAACCGTAGAGCCTGGCATCTATTCGCAATCGAAGATTGGTCGCATTCCACCGTTCGGGATGAGAATCGAGGACGATGTGCTCGTTACCGCAACAGGGGCGCGAAATCTATCGAGCGCAATTCCAAAAATACTGGATCTACAATAAGCCTGCCAGCGAGCCGTTCGTATTCTACCTCTAGACCTCAGAACCCTCGGTAGAAATAGGAGTGCGCGCTAACCGCAATACGCTTTGCGGAATATGCCACTTAAGCCGCCCGAGATAGATCATTGAGTCATACGCGCGAATGCCCTCCTCGCCGAGGAGACTATATGCGGAACACAAATGAGAGTTCGCTCTTTCTAGAATCGTCACGAGAGCATGTTCTGGGTCACTCTCAGCGGTAACAATCGTTGTAATCCCCGCCTGCATGTCGTGATGGTAATCTCGGATATCATCGACAAGCTTAATAAAGGCACCGAAATTCCATGCAGCCTCCTCAATGTCTCTTGTAACAGCCGGGTCTATGACACGTGGCAGCATCCCCGAAAGAAGCACCGTACCTCCACCAATTTGCGCGGCAAGATTCAATCCCGTTTCCCCATCAATCTCTCTCATCGCCACACCGACAAGGTTTTCAAAACTTTCAAAAAAATCCTTCGAACCAGCATATTGAGAAACCTGGCAGTGAATTTCTGCTGATATTTTGGATGCTCGCCTTAATTGTTCGAAGTGAAACGGCTCCTCTATTCCAGTTCGAATAGTTCTCATGAGGGATTTCACAATCTCTTTCTTCTCAGGAACTGAGAGCCCAAGTTCGTCGACAAAATAGTCAGCGACAGCAACTACGGCCATAGCTTTGGCAGAGAGGGAACAGACCTCTTTTCGAATGCTTTCAGGCTGACCAGCAAGATCGCCATGCACGCCACCCATTTCCCCAAGACCTAATAAATACCCGAGAGGCAGGCGCTTATAAGGTTCCCCAAGTCGATCGAGATATCCTGGCTCAATGGCAGTCTTTATCCGCAACGCTTCGGGCAGAAAGCTCACCGATCGACGAAGGAAGGATAGAGCCGCTCCAAAAGCATGTAGATGTTCTTCGAGAGTCGGAAAAGTGACGGATTGTAAAAAAGTATTGGAAAGGACCACGTCTCTCGGTTCAGTGGATACCGCTGCGACTTCTGCCACAACAGGGCTGGCAGTTCCAAAGCCATCTTTGGATTTTCCAAATCTCATTCAGGAAGTATAGAGGCAGACGGTTGATAATCAACTTACTGAGACAAGAGTACGTGTAAGAAGCTGAAATATATCAGGGCTTTCTGCTGAGAGGAATTCCCCTTCCAAAGAAGCTATCTCAGTGTACCTTCTGCTCTTTCAATGGAATTAGCTACAAAAGACAAAACCGCACTCCGAATAGACTCTACGAGTTGCTCAAATCCGATGCGTTTAGCAGCTGAAACAAAGATGGGAGCTCCGTCACCTCGCCAACTGATATGCCGTACCTGCTCTTTTGATTCTTCAGTCAGCAAATCGCTCTTATTCCAAACAAGAATTCTCTTTACCGAGAGCAGTTCCATCTCTTCGAGCACCAACTCAACTGAACGAATCTGTTCTTCGGCAAACGGGTTAGACGCATCAACAACGTGTAATAGCACATGAGCTTCGTACAACTCTTCAAGAGTAGCGCGAAAAGCATTTCGGAGTTCCTCAGGCAGATCACGAATAAACCCAACGGTATCGGTAAACACAATCGGAGTCCCATACTGACCTTGCATGCTCTCTTCTTCCGTCGGTGGAAGAACATACCGCCCTTGAGAGGGTTCAAGGGTTGCAAAGAGCTTATCCTCAGCGAGTTCCGCACTACTGGTTAGTGCATTGAAGAGCGTTGATTTTCCAGCATTGGTATACCCGATGATCGCGACAAGGGGCAGAGGAACCCCTTTCCGCTTTTGTCTTCGGAGTTCACGTTGAGAACGTAGCTTTTCAATACGCTTTTCAAGTTCTCGAATACGATCTCTCGCTCTTCGACGAGAGATCTCAAGCTTTGTTTCTCCTGGTCCTCTTCCACCAATTCCTCCAGTCAATCGAGAAAGTCCGACATCCTTTTCCACCAAGCGTGGCAAGTTGTATTTTAACTGAGCGAGCTCTACTTGAAGCCGCCCATCACTACTCCTGGCTCGCTGAGCGAAAATATCAAGAATTAACATGCTCCGGTCGAGCACTTTCAGCTCGGTAGAATTCGTAATAATCCTCCACTGGTGAGGCTTTAACTCACCGTCAAAAATGAGGAGCTCTGCCTCCAATCGCAAACAGCGGAGCACGATGTCTTCAAGCTTTCCCTTACCGACAAGTGTCCGGGGATCGGGAACACGGCGCTGAATAATCGTGTCGACAACATGAACCCCGGCTGTACGAGCGAGCTCTCGGAGCTCTTCTATCGAGTCTTTCCAATGAGGATCACTTTTTGAATAAACGCCAATGAGAACAGCACCGCCACTTTTCGGCTTCTCTCGCTTATCGAATTCAAGTTCATGCTCAATGGCTTGGATAATCGACGAAAAAGAGAGCATCCCCGGCTGATAGACTTTGATCTGCTCCGTTACGAACGGCTCTTCATCGATACTCCGCACACTAACGAGATGTGCAAAAGTAACAGCAAGATCCTGATCGTTCTCTCTAACAGCGATGACCGCATCTAAACGTAATTTTTCAAGATCGGTATAGATATCAGAAGGAATGACTGCTTCACCGTTCTCCTCCTTAGAGAGATCTGAAAAGACGAGACGCAGTCGACGGAGACGACCGCTCCCAAGTCGATAGCGCCCAAGGTCCGGAAGATAGAGAATCTCTCTTGTCCCAAGAATTACCTTTTCAACTTTTCCTTCGCGGGAAAGGAGCACCCCGACTCGTCGTCCGAGGGCCTTGGCAACCTGATAGACCTCTCGCCCAAGCGCAAGGCTTACTAACTGATCCGAATCAACGTTCCGCCTAAATAGGCGCTCTGCTTGACGTATCTGAAAGGGGGCCAACCCCCGAAGCTCGCCTTCAACGTTCATAGAGAATGCCCATTCGGTAAACCAGGTCCTTCCCTTGGCTGAGTTCTTAGGGGCTCGTATACTTGCTCCGCACCATGAAAGAGAAGGACGCTCATGGAAGAGATGGATTCTACAACGTACTCGAGCTCAGAAAATTCGTACACGAAGAGTGCTCAATTGGAAAAAGTTCCTTTATTGGGAAAAGTTCCTTCAACAACATCGCACCCTGAGCCTGAGGCCCTTGAGTATCAAACAACATCCGAAAAATATCCAGTATTAGCCCCAGAAGGCAACGTTCTCTCAAACGATCGCGACGAGACTCCCCGCTATCCGAGTATCTTATATTCGCATCAGAGCGATTTTGCGGAGACGAAGTTACGATTCTTTGCTGAGAATGGGGACAACGCCCTACAGCTGAGAAAGGTGGCTCGGATTATTCTCGAAGATGGGTACCGGTTTTTATTGCCCGAAAGCAATTCCAACCGTTCAGACTCCCGAGCTGCTCCGACCCCAGAAGCTCTGCAGAGATTCATTAAAAAGACTGTCGATGAAGGCGGGCTGCTGCTTATAGGGATGCTGGGACGCGAGCTCGTTGCGGTGCTCTTGGTAAAGAGAATAGACACCGAAAGCGATGGCTACGAGGTAGTCGCCCTTGCTCATAATTGGCAAAAACTTGTTCACATCATTCCAGATATTGCTCACTCGGTCCCCCTTCAAGGGAGGTCAAGATACATGCTGAGAAGGATACGAAGCTCAGAGTCGAAGCTTAATTCCACTTACTTGGGGCTTGTCAGTATCAACGAGCAGTTTACCTACGTACTTCTCTCAGCGGGCAATGAAAATAGCTGGAAGCCAAATCGTGGCAGCTCTGCAAATTAAAAACTTCTCTACCGTTAAGTCCTAAATAATGGTAGACTTAGGGAATTCGGCGAAAGGTTGGTTCGTACTGTTTCCTCTGAATTACTGGAGATACACACATGAACGAAAAACCGTTAAATTCAAGTCGTGTCCCTCTCTCCCTCTATCCTCTGCATCCTCGAGATATCGTCGTTAACTTCCTCTTCTTCTCTGTCGCCTATGCTTCCCTTATCGGTGCTGGAATTGTGTTTCTTGCCGTGATTGCTTACGCGATAGGAATGGCTATTGGCTAGTTCGCTCAGGCATTCCCATTTCCTCAGGCTATCCCTCCGTGGCTAACTTTTCCTTAGCAGGTGAATTCTTCCTTAGCGTATTCGTACCTTGCGTAATATACGTAGAGGAATGAAAAGCGATATCGACGGTGACATGCCGACAATTCTCATATTCTCTCGTCCACCAAACGATGAGGTGGCGAAGTCTCGCTTGCGACAAACCCTCCCTGACGATTTCGTGACAAAGCTTCACAACTCGTTTGTGCTTGATACGATAGATGCAGTCATGGCTCCGAACCTCACCTGTAGAAGAGTTTTTGCGTGGACCGCCAACGAGAACGACTTCCCGACGCTCCGCTCGCTCGTTGAGGAAACACACATCCTCCAAGAAGGAGCAACATTCGCAGACCGATTGCAATTCGCACTGGAAGCTGTGCGCCGAGAAGAACAGGGGAATATCGTCGTTATCGGTTCCGATTGTCCTCTGCTATCCCCTTCCATTCTCGCCGAGGCGCTCTCTGCCTGCCGAGAGGGAAAGCTGGTGATCGGACCAAGTAATGAAGGGGGCTACTACTTACTTGGAATACCAAAGGAGGCGAAACTCTTCGATCTCCGCGGAACATTTAGCACTGGCCTAGAAGTTCTCACCCTGAAAAATCTTTACTCGGACCTTCCCCTCTACCTCCTACCTACTTTGTATGATGTAGATATCGAGTCCGATCTTATTTCCCTCATCGCTGAGATTGATTTACGAGAAAGCGCTGAGCTGGAATCCTACGTCCCAAAAAGAACGGCAACCCTTGTACGGGAACTCTCAATTACTCGCGACGGTGATTCACGCGGCAAGCGAATAGCATCTCTCTTTAACTGATTCGTTACTATTTCCGACGCAAAACAAGAACACCTTCAGGATCTGACTTCAGGCGCATCATTCCGTCAGCTTGCTTACGGCCAGTGATAGATACCTTCTGCTGCGGCATGGAGAGGAAGCATTCGGGCTCCCAGTAGTAAGAGAGCTCACCTTCGACAACCCGCAATAACCGGTCGCGAACCCCAGAGACTTCAGAGGCATTAAGAAATCTCCGATCGCAGAAAAGGGCCATTCTTCCAGCAGGTCGGCATACCCGAGCCGACTCGACCAAGACCTCATTCATTCGATTTTCCCACGAAGAAGGATTTACGAACTCAAGAAAACGATCCTGCCCTTTGGTACCGATGAACCAGCTCCGAAGCCAATTTCCCCCTTTCACCACTCGATGACGAGGGATTGGGGGATTCGTAAGAACGAGATCAACTGTTCCCGTTTTAACGTGCCCGAGCTCTCGAGGATCAGAAAGCGCTATCCGCGTTCTCTGCTCTCGCTTGAAAAGAATTGATGGAATGCCATCCTGCAGAGTTACCGCTGACTTTCTCAAAAGCCTAGGTGCAATAGCGCGGTAATCAGGAAAATGATTCCGTTTTTCATTTAGTTCTCTCTGTCTATCAACAGAAAGTGCACGCTCGGCTGGAGAATAGACGGAAAAACTTCCCGCTCCGCGACCGTGTAGCAAACCTAACGAAAGGCCTCGAAGAAAGTGAGAGAGCCTATCCTTGCGCGTCGACAACAATCTCCGAAGAGCCGAGAGCTCTCGAAAGGTTTCTGCCGCATAAAAATGAGAAAACACCTCTTCGAATCCATCAAAAGACGCCGGAGTGCTTAGAGGAGACATCTGCAACCAAAGTGCGACCTCGGTTAGATCGCTCGGCCTTACCTTTGCCGCGGCTACAGTTAGCGCCACTGGATCTATATCGCTCAGGATGAAGTCTCTCTCCGACAATCCGGCCTCAAGACCGACAGCACCTGAGCCACAGAAGGGATCAAGCACGGTGTCTTCTCGCTTGGTGAGACTGTGAATAACAGCCGAAATCGCTGCAGGATGAATCTCGAACGGGAGAGGACAAAGCTGATGGAGGGAATGCGCAGGAACACCGTAGAGCTCATCGGGTGAACAGAGCTCTCCTTCGTAATAGCGCGGACGTTCAACCACCTTGAGAGCGAGTGGCCCTTTTGTGGCAATTTGCCCTCTCGCTGAACTAATAGCGCGTAACGTGCCCATAAAATTCCCTAAGCTATTTCCAGTAAAACCAAATTTTCGATTTCGTTAAAAAACCGAGACGTCCCTCTAAAAGCACTCTTCCGTGCGGCGTTTCGCAAACGAGTGGTACTCCTCAAAGTCCATCCATTGGGATGAAGCGTTCCCCCCCAATAAAGACAATATAGAATTGGTAAATCGAACTGCACAGAGGGGAAATCTACCCGAATCGGGACTGGCCAACCTAACTATCAAAAATCACAAGACAATCGGCAAAAACAAAAGTCGAGCGACCATTCCTGATTTTCCAACACGGGTTCAAGATGGGGGATCAGGTCCATCAAAATCGGAAAATGGCTACTTCAGCTCCTCTCGGAGCTTTTCAAACTTCTCTTCTTTCTCCCCCTCGCCAGACTCACGATAAAGCCCGATGAAACCGTCAATCAAACGCTTATCCTTCGGGTCCTTCTTAAACCCCATTCGGAGAAACTCTTCGGCTTCCGAATATTCACCAAGATCCTTACTGGCAAGTGCGAGAGCAAGGCAGCTCTCAACAGAGAGCTGCTCTTTCTTCTCTACTAATTGAAGCTCAAATAGCTCGATCACCTGCGAGGGTTTTTTCATCCGGACTAACACCAATCCGAGGTTTGCACGAGAAATATCGTCCGAGACATCAAGTGCAAGCGCTTTTCGAAAGGCGAGCTCTGCCTTCTGCAAACGCCCTAACCTTTCATAGGTGACACCAAGCGCTCTAAAAATCCTAGGGTCGGTCGCATCAACATCGGCAGCTTTTTCGAAGGCAACGACGGCGCGAGAAATCGCTCCCTGCTTTACCAAAAGCAGTCCACTACGAAAAAGCGAGGCGATATGCTTTGGATCGATAGAATTCGCCTTCTCGTACTGAAGGATCGCCTCTTCGATGAGCCCGCGTTTTTCGTAAATAACCCCTAGATTATAGTGAGCAACTGGATCATTCGGATCCAAAGAGATTGCCTTGTCGAGTAATGAGGTGGCCTTCTCGGTGTCTCCAGACCGTTCAGCGATAATTGCCAAGCCTTGAAGAGCAGCCGGATGTAGTCTGTCCTGCTCCAACACTCCGTTATACCAATCGGTCGCTTCACTTAGCTGTTTCTCGGCCAAAAAGGTTCGCGCAATAGCAAGTCGGTACTCCAGTCGATCCTCTTTTTCCTTAGCAGCAAGAAACTCCTCTCTCGCTTTTCGATATTCCCCCTCATCCGAGAGAAACAATCCGTAATTGTAATGAATCTCTGGCATCTCGGTGCAAAGCTCCAATGCTTGCTCGAAGAGTTCTTCCTTATCAGCGGGACGATTCGCTTCTTGAGCGCGTTGCACAAGGGTGACGGCACGCCGACATGGACCAGCGACTTCCGCATTAGTGTTTAGCGCTAAAGTAGTAAAAAAAACGAGGAAACAGACGCTAAACCGATTTATCACGAAGCTCATCACTGTTCCATTTGAGAAGTTTCTTCGCTTAGGGCAACGCCCGATGCGCGCGAGAGCTCCTGGACTACTCTGGTAAGGCATTCCGATAGCACTCTTTTCGGCTGAACGAGAGCTATTCGGAAGTACCGGCAATAACTCTCTCCAAAGACATTTCCTGGAAGCAGCACTACTCCGCTCTTCAACAGGACTTCCTTCGCGAACACTTCCGCATTTGAAGAATACCAATCGGGAAGCTTCGCCCACACCGAGGCTCCAGCCTCTGGTAGCTCAACCCGACAACCAGCTCCCTTAAGCAGTTCAACTACAACTTTAGCCCGCTCGGCGTATCTCTCTCTCTGTTCGGGAAGAAATGAGTGCGAGGAACGCAACCCCTGAGCAGCCCCTACCTGTAAAGGGGTGAAAGTTCCGTAGTCGGTGTTCGCTTTTCTTTGAGCCACCGCTTCTACTATCTTACCTGAACCAACTAGCCCGGCGACTCGCCATCCGGGAATAGAATACGCCTTACTGAGGCTATACACCTCAAGCACGTTTCGGAAGTTTCCGGCCGCGGCGGCAAGTAGACTGCACGGTTGCTTGAAATACCCCATCTCTCCATAAACAAAATCATTAAAGAGAATGCTCCCATTCTCTCCCGCGAGCCGAATCAGGTGTTGAAGACTTTCCCGCGAAAGAGATTTTCCAGTGGGATTATTGGGAGAGTTTAAGAGGACTAGAGCACGAGGTGATTCCTTTAAAATCTTGGATAGATTCTCAACGAGCGACTCCTCCCTGTCAGCTTGGTAGTACCCGACCTCCTCATATCCAACTAACGAGACCGCCGACCGTAAGACTGGATAAGTTGGAGCAGGGAGCCACACTCGTTTGAGCATCGGAGCGAGCACTTCGAGTACCTGAAGAGTGGCATCCTTGCTTCCCAACGTCACGCAAACCTCTGTATGAGCATCCAGAGAAACGCCGAACTGTGAACGGTACTTTTCGGCAAAGGCTTCGCGAAGCTTTCGAATACCCCGAGCAGAACTATACCGATGAGTACTCGGCTTTAGGGACGCTTCAATAAACCGATCAAGCATCTCACGAGGAGGGGCAAGATCTGGATTGATCATCGAGAGATCGAAGAGAGTTCCCCCGTCCTTCTGAACATCTCGACACCACTGCCGCAACGACTGAAGGAGGGGAGCTTCAAATGGCTCAGGTAACTGGGGAAGACAATCGAACTCGCTACTCATGCCAACTCGATACTCAAGAACGTCGCGATGATTGAAAGAGATTGAAAAAATACACTGCTTGAGATGGCTCTCCAGCAACATGAACTTTATGGGACAGCATTGCGACCTGAGGATTCAGCTTTCCTCGAAGGATATCCTCCAAATGCTCTTCTGAAAGTTCGATGACACAAGAGCCCTCAGCAGGGGCTTTTTGAGACCAAGGCTCAACACTCAAGAGCTCATCCTTCCAAGTAAAATAGTAGCCCTCTTTTCTATCGGTAATCGAGAGAACGATCTCTCCCGTAATGTGCCCCCGCAAGTGACCCATTCGGGTGCCGTCCCTCCCATTCGCTCTCTCAATCACTCTACGAAAAAAAGGTTTATCGCGATCAGAGTCTTCAAATTCTTCTTCGCTCTCAGAATCATCCTCTTCATCCTCGTCTTCGTCCTCACGAAGCTGCGCACGGGCAGACTCTATTTCGTCTTCATCATCATCGCTGCCCGCCTCTCCGTCGTCTCGGCTTGCAAGGTTCTCGGCAACGACCTCGTCTCGCGTGGCATTAATATTTTTAGCCTCAGCTACGGCCTTACTAGACTTTAGCGGCTGCTCGTCAACCTCATCTCCCTCGCTATCCGTCTCCAATACGGTAGGCTCTCCGTTCTCACTTCCTATATCTTCATCATTAACCATCAGTCCTATCCTTACCCGAACGATCTGCTAAACTGCTTTGAATGTATCCGACCCCTAGACCACCGTCGGTGTCGTAATTCGTTAGTATAGAAAAGAATTCTCATCCCGAACAACTCATGAGCTCATCTTCCTCCCCAAGTTCCAGAAAAAGTGCCAGTTCTTCCTCCCTCCACCCGTTTCCTCAGGTGATAGCGGTTACCGGAGGTATTGCGAGCGGAAAGTCCACCGTCTCCAGACTCCTTGGGGAGGCGGGGCTTTTCCTTGTCAGTGCAGATCGGGTAGCCCGAGACGTAGTAATCCCTGGCAGTCATGGTTTGCAAAAGATCATCGCTCATTTCGGAGAAGGCTTTCTTGACGAGAATGGAGCTCTCAATCGTGCGAAACTCGGCAAACACGTTTTTCAGAACCCGTCCGCTCGAGAAGCACTTGAGAAGATTTTACATCCCCTGATCAGGGATAGGGTTCGGGCGCTCATCAAACAGGGCAAAGAAGAAACGGCTCTTCGACCAATAGTGTACGAAGTTCCACTCTATTTTGAGACCGGATACGACTACCCAGAGGTCGATCAAGTGGTAGTGGTGTATGCCCCTAAAGAGCTCTCTGTTCAGCGATTGATTGCCCGGGACGGGTTGAGTGCGGAAGAAGCCCAGCAGAGGGTGGCGGCCCAAATGGATATCGAAGAGAAAAAGGTCAAAGCCGACTATGTCATTGAGAACACAGGCTCCTTGGAGCTCCTTGAATCGGCTGTCCGGGCGTTGCTCCCAATGATATCTGAGCCCCTAGCAGTCTGAACAGAGACAAGGATGAATAGAAATCCTCGACCTCAAAGGCGAGAACAGGTAAACCTTAGGAGCTGACCTCCGACTGAAAAGGGAAAATAACTGTGTCCTCATCGCTGCCTTCCTCTTCATCTGTATCCACATCGTCTCAGGTAAGTGAACGGCCCAGTGTCGTTTCGGATGGTAGTTGGGAACAGGAAATCCCGTTGGAACCATCCTCAGCTAGTCGCAGGAGTCGTAGCAGTACAAAGAAAGCAGCTTCAGCTTGGGAAGCTAAGATGTCAGGAGCTGTTGTTTTCGCCCTCCTCGCCGTTACTCTCCCCTTCGGCTCGGTCCACATCATTACTCAATCCGCCGCTGTTATCGCGCTCTCTCTTGCTGCGATAGCATCTCTTCTGATGGGAACTACTCACCGATTACGAGGTGCAACGGTGATGTACATTCTCGGACTTTTCTGTTTCGGAGGATTCGTACTTCTGCACTGTCTATTGACTCAAACAGGTTCAAACCACCCTCTCGGATCGGCGTTTCAGCGGAATCTCATCCCGGAATTCTCCGAGCACTTCCTGCCTGGATTTACTCTGTTCTTGGCCGGATTCTTCCTCGCTGACCGATTTCTTGTGGTGCGTTCCAAATTAAGCACCCCCTCAAGAGACTCACGCCACTCGAGATATCTCTCCGCAGCTTCCCACTTCTCTTTCACAGCAGAGAGAAATCTTGTTTTCCTGGGTGTAGGTATTGCGCTTATCGCTTTAGGACACTGGTTAACTGACAACGGAAAGCTATTTTGGTACTTCACTCCAATTCACGAAGGAGGATCAAATAGAGCAAGGTGGCCATTTGTAAACCCGAACCACCTTGGATTTTTCTTACTTCCATTTTTCTTTCTCTCCCTCTCTTTCGGACTAAAGAAAATCCTTTCCCTAATTGAGATATACTACGAAGCAAGACATAGGAAACAAGCGAAAGAAAAGATAGTTGAACTCCTTGGAAAACAGGAAGTGCAGCAGCAAGTTGGAGGGTTCGGGATAGCGCTTATTGGTAGCCTTGCCATCCTACTCGCTCTCGTTGCTACCCTATCGAGAGCGACTTGGATTGGATTATTTCTTGGCACAGTAGCTTTTGCAGCCCTTACTCTTCGAACGTTATCAGATTACGAAGCTCAGATAATTCGAAGCGCTACCCGGTCCAGAAAGCGCCGCAGCACCGTTGAGTTTGAGGCAGAGGAGTACTCATTCCAATCCTCAGTAGTTCAACCGGGGACCCAATCCATGGGGGGAAGTGTTAAATTCTCTCTTCTCCTTTCCTGTTGTTTCGGAGCGCTTCTTTTCTTACTTTCCATTTTCTTACTTGGGTTAGGCGAAGGTCACGAACGGATTGAACAAAGATTTGCGTTTGGACTGATTAGCTCGGTCGAAGATATGAGGTGGCAGATGTTCCTCGACTCCTGGCCGCTCTTGAGTTTCTGGGGGATCGGATTTAGCCGTTGGGACGAGGTTTATCAAACAATTCTCTCAACTGGCATGGCGGGACTTCATCCTCGCTACCTACACTCAGAACCTTTTCAGATTCTTATAGAGCTCGGCGCAATCGGATTTCTTATAGCCATCTCGGTCTACTTCTTACCCCTAGCCGTCCTCGTTCGGGAGTTCCGGAGCTATCTGACCCGGTACCAACCTATTTACACTGCCGAACGTAGACAGAGCCTCTATTCACGCTTGTTCGCCTCCGCACTGATAGCAGCCTGGATTTCCATCTCTGTAGCTATCTGCTTTGACTTCTCCCTTCGAGTACCTGCAAACCTCCTTCTTCTCTCCGTTTTAAGCGCCCTTACCATCTCCACAGCCTCTGAGCTAAAAGCCCAGAGCTCAGACTAGCAAGGGCTCTCTCCTCCAAGGACGCAAAAAACATTGTTTTAAACACGGAGGCCGGAAAATTCCCTAATGAGGACCGGCTTTCCTGCCGTTGTCATCTTAACCAGTGGTGCCAGCGAAGTTTTGTTTTCGGCGCAAATATTAAAACCGATTAGCAAATTACGGATCATGAATAGACAATCCATTAATTCATGGGTGCTCCGCATTGGAGCGCTCTCTATCATCGCTCTGAGCAGCGCATTTGCAGATGAACTCCATGTGTTCGATCCGAAAGGATTCCTTCGATACTCCGGAGAATTCGAAAGTGGTGAAGTTCTTTTGGTTGAAGTAGCCGATGTCACTGGCGCACCGCTTCACCAGGTCGATATCCAAATGCTGAAGCAAGACTCTTCATCTTCCATTGCTTCACGCTCGTATCGTGGACAGGTGCTATTCTCTGATGTGGGACCTGGAAATTGGCAAATCTCAGGAGCCGGGAATGCCTTACAGGTCAAAAATGTCACCCTTACTGCCTCTCTCCTCCCACAAAGCGCTGGAACGACTGGCAGTGGAGCAGCTACTCAGGCCGGAGGAACCGGGGGCGCCACTGGCGGAGGAATTAGTGGCGGCGCAGCAGGAGGAGGACTCGGTGGCGGCGCAGCCGCAGGAGCGGGCGCCGGAGCAGCCGTCGGTGGTGGAGCTGTAGCCGGAGGAACCATTCTTGGAGTAGGGACAACAACCGCGGTAATTGGAGGAGGTGCACTAGTCGCTGGTGGGACCTACGCCGCAATCGAAAGTAATAATAACAACAACGGCGTCTCGCCTTTTGAGTAAGTTCCCCCAATCGCTATTCGAGAAAAGATCGAACAGTACGCGCGATTCCGTCTCGAACATCCACTCGTGGAAGGTAGCCATACAGCTCTTGTATTCTCTCGATATCAGCAAGGGAGTGTCGAACATCTCCTTCCCTGAAAGCCTCATGGTTCACCTTCTCTTTTGGAGAAAGCCCAAGGGAAACAAAGTTATTCACAATAATCCGGTGAAGCTCTGTCAATGAAGTTTTCTCGCCACCTGCAACATTCACCACCTGCGCGAGCTCTCTTTTGTTGGCCTTAGTAGCAGCCAGCACATTGGCAAGAACCACATTTTCTACGAAACAAAAATCTCGAGAAGTTTCACCATCTCCGAAAACAACGCACTCCTCACCTTTTCGGAGCGTTTCGATCCAACGTGGGATGACTGCAGCATAGGCTCCCTCCGGATCTTGCCGAGGACCGAAGACATTAAAATACCGCAATCCGACTATCGGAAACGGAACCACAGATTGGAAGGCAGAGGCATAAAGCTCATCCGAACGTTTAGAAGCGGCATATGGCGAAAGCACGTTCCCTAAGTTGTCCTCCGATTTTGGGAGTTCTGGATGATCGCCGTACACAGAACTCGAAGAGGCATATACGAAACTCCTGAGGGTACTCCCCCGTTCTCCCCCCACCCGCTCACTCAGCTCTCGGGCGGATTGCAAAAGGGTAAGGAAACCAGAGACATTCGCGCTATGGGTCTCCAGTGGAGCAACAAAGGAACGTGGAACCGAGCCGAGTGCGGCCTGATGGAGCACGTAATCAACTCCAAGCAACGCTCTTTCACACAACGATTTATCTCGAATATCCCCTTCGAGTAACTCGAGTCGGCCAGCACACTCCTTACCGACCAAAGCGAGAACAGCTTCAATATTCGCTTTTTTACCTGTCGCATAATTGTCGACAACTCGTACCCTCTGGCCCGTGAGAAGCAAATGCTCGACGAGATGCGACCCTATGAAACCAGCTCCGCCAGTTACCAGCCAATGGCGATCAGGTTCAAGCTTTGGAAACTCAACTCGCGTCATGAGGCCCCCCCCCTCCTTCTGTCGTGAGCGGCCGTCTTCTCTTTCTGGATTTCATGAAGTTCAGGACACGCGCGAATGTTCGCAGATCGCTCACCGTATCATACTCGTCGACAATTTCCCTTCCCACGATCTCCTCAATGATATCCTCAAGAGTGACTATACCGGCCAAACCACCGTGCTCATCCACCACGGCGAGGATATGTTCCTTTTTCTCGAACATGCGGAGAAGTAAAATATCCACCTTGAGCAACTCTGGGACGGTCTCTAGTGGTCGAGCCAACGCTTTCAACTGCATGTCATCATTGCCATTGAGAAGCTCTCGATAGATATCCCGCTGAGTAACGTACGAGTGGAGATCGTCTGGCTTGTCTTCCCGAAACAGCGGAACCCTCGAAAAATTCCACTGCCCTATCTCCCCACGAACATCTCGCAGAGAAACCTCTTCATTCAAACGAAAGACTACCACCCGGGGAGTGAGGATGTCCTTCACCATCAACTCGTCCAGCCCTAACACATTCGTGATTACCGATCCTTCGAGGTGCTGCAGGGTCCCTTCCTCAGCGCCCAGTGCCGCCAACGCCCTGACCTCCTCTTCAGAGACAGAAACTGACACCTCGGCCCCTTTAATCCGCCGATTAATAAACTCGGAGAGATGGATAAATGGGCTGAGCGCTCGAACGAGAAAATCCAGCGGCAAAGCGAGCATCTGACTCACCTGTTTTGCATAGATGACACCGACTGTTTTCGGGAGAATCTCACTGCAATAAAGAATCGCAACGACAAACAAGATGGAAAAAATAACAGCTCCAGTCTCCGAAAGAACTTTTCCTCCAGCCCATCCAGCAAGGGAGGCCCCGCCAGTATTCGAAATGGTATTGAGAATGAGAATTGCGGCTATCGGACGACCAATATCGGTTTTAAATCGACTGAGTATTCGCCCTGCCCGAAGGCCCTTCTCTTCCAGGGTACGCACATGGGAAAGCGGAACAGCATATAGGGACGCTTCCATCAACGAGCACATCGCTGACACAAGTATCGTAATGAAGACTGAACAAACGAGGAAAAAAACTGGGTCCATTTGGGTCACCTCAGTCTACAAGAGCGCCAAACCACTTGTATAGCTGAAGAATCCTATTACACTCGAAAAAAGGCATTCTTCGATATTAGCTAGCTAATTGCAATCACTGGAAAATTCCAGTCAAAAAAACGTATAGTGGTGAGCGCCCCCCGGCCTAGGAACACTCCGTAGTCCCTCAGTAGGGCTTGAAACTTCTTGGAGACCGGTTGGTGGGTGGCGAATACAGATTGTAGGTAACGGCAGATGGCGAGAGGTGGAACCAACATAAATCGGATACGTCCCATTCGGATTGAACCTCCGAAAACCTTTGCCCCTGTGCTGAGCAAACCGGTCTTGGGGAAAATTTTGGAGTCTCCTTCGGCTGCCCCATCCCGTGAAAGACACCCGTCCAACAGATCTGCCCTCTCAGATTCCTCCAAGGAATCTGATTCCCCGAGAGGAACAGTCTCTCCAAGAGAAACAGTCACTTCTCCAGATCGAGGCGCCTTTGCTGGGTTCGAGCTCCCGCACAGCTTTTATGGACGCTCTCTTCACCAGGGGACCCTGCCCTTTATCAACGTGAACGGTGTACACATCACTTTCAGCCCCATGCTCCTTATGCTCTTTGGGGTCGTCTCCCTCTGTTCAGCTCTCTGGATCTCCGAATTCCCCTACACAGCGATTCCTCCTCTCGCACTTTTAGTAATAATCCTGTTACAGCTCGCTTTTCACCTCCTCCTCGGATGGTGGACAGGTTCACCCGCCGAATCTTTAATTCTCTCGGTGACCGGAGTTGTAGATCCTGGCCTCATCTTCCGTGAACGTTCGATTTTGCCTCGAGAACGTATTTATGAGACCGAAGATGGAACATATTTGAAACGCTTGGATGAAGAGAGTTATGAAACCGCCGACCTGAGCAACGAGGAGCTTCGAGCACTCAGAGCAAGTGCCACAAAAAATTCTCCATTCTCTGCAATTGATCAATGTAAGACAGGTAATCAATCAGAAATAAACGATCAATCGGAAATCGATCCACCAGAGCTAGGTCAAATAGGAGACGTTTCAAAAGAAATTCGCTACATGCTACGAGCACCGCTCCGATTGCTGGGAGGGAGTATCGGGGCACTGCTTTTTATTTCATTGGCAAGCTCTGCCGCCATCTCACCTCTGATCAATCGAGAACCACACCTGGCTGATTTTATCTGGTGGTACGCCGCCCTCCTCGTTGTAGCCCCGTTCCTTCCTCCCCACCGAATGAACGCGCACTTCAAACAGCAACTGACGAGCAGCCTCTATCCACTGGCGTTCTTCGTCCTCCTACCAGTTCTGTTCCCAGCTTCGTTTGCCTCAGATGCCGTAGCGAATCTCATTCAACCTGAAGCAGTTTTCGTTTTTATCGTAATCGCTATTGCGAGAAAGGTTTGGTGGGCCCGCGTGGTTGCCTTGGCGAGAACTGTTCAGGAGCTGAGCATTGAAGGAGCAATGATTCCCATAGAGAATCTGACTGTTTTTTCCCATGGAGACTCGGTTGCCTCTGCTCAGCGAAAAGCGCTACAGGTGCCTCAAGATGTATTCCCGGTGATATCCGGAAATCGACTCATTGGACTTCTCGATCGCTCAGTACTTATTCGATCAAGTCGCTCACCTTCAAGCAATTCGTTTGTTCCAGAATTAGCGGAGCATCAGGTATCTTTGTGTGACCTGCATATGAACCTGGAGGTATGCTTTAGCCCCCGTACCCAGCTTCCCCTCTTTGTCATTGACGATGGAGAAGTGGTTGGCATGGTAACCGCGGATTCGGTACGAGATGCGCTCCAACTTCGTCTTCAAGAAAAGTACGCGGACGAAGAAGACAGCGATTTCGAAGCTTAATGACGACATTCCTCCTTCATCTCCTTGGAAAACTCCCCTTCTCCATTCGTTCTCGAATTGGAGCCGCCTTAGGCTTTCTTTTTGGAAGCCTGCCACTACGAGACAGAAATTTTGCGGTGGAACAGATTCGGAGATTTTTGAATCCTCCCAACCCCACCCATGTCGCGAGGAGTGTTTTTGCTCACTTTGGCGCATTAGCTTTGGAGTGCTGCGACCTTTCTCCAGCACTAAAGACGAATTTCAATGCAGTTCGATGTGACGATCTCCCTCTCGTGCGGAAGCTTTTAGAGCAGAAGAAGCCTATAGTCGCCCTGACTGCGCACATTGGAAACTGGGAGCTGCTTGCAGCATTCATGTGCCGACATGGAGTCCCTGTTGTCACCGTGGCTCGAGAAGCTCGGCATGCTCCGTTTCAAGCCTTTCTTCGAGAGCGGCGCGCTGCGTTGGGGATTGAAACGATTTGGCGAGGGGGAACCTCCGCCCAAAAATCGATGGTAAACTCCTTGTTGGAGGGAAAAACAGTCGCTGCGTTGATTGACCAGGACACTTATGTAAGTGGGGTTGGCTCGACGTTCTTTGGGCATTTTGTATCTACCCCTTCATCCCTCATTGCCCTAGCGAAACGTCACGAGGCAAAAATCGTAACTGCCTTTTGCGTGAGAGAAAAGGATGGAAACTACCGAGCCTCTGTTACAGAAATCCCAGATGAAGGGTCGGTAAAAGAAGTTATAGACACCTTCAATAGCAGACTCGAACACTTAATTCGTGAGTACCCGGAACAGTGGGTATGGTTTCACAAGCGCTGGCGAACCCAACCGGATGGAGCTAGGCTAAGCTCTTCTCAGTATCTGGAGTACCTGAAAAATGTCCCTCGCGCGCATTCTCACCCTCAGTAGTCACGGTAGAGCTTTTCAACTCCTCCTTCTCGGAATAGTTGTGCTGAATCTTGCCGGTTGCATTGTACGCACCTGGTCTGCGGACGATCTCGTAAGCTACTCTTACCACCTTCGCAAAGCCGAAGAGTATCAACGGCAAGGCAACTTCGGAAAAGCAATAGAAGCTTATGAACAACATATTGCGAGTCGCTTGGAGATTGAGAATAGACCGAAATGGGAAAACCCCTACTTCTATAACCTCCTCATCGGAGATCTCTATCTCAAAGAGGAGCTCATCGAAAAGGCCTTAGCGGAATATGAGTACGCTCAAAAGCAGAACGTCTCCGAAGGACTGGTGTCTGACCGCTTTCGGTTGGTGGCAAATTGGCTGGCAGAGCATGATCGAATCGAGGAAGCGATTGAAATCCTGAACAAATATCGTTCGTCAGATCCACTACTTTACGATCTCATGCGAGACCGCCTCGCCCGTACCCTCGTTGAACGGGAAGAGGAGAAAATGTCAGAACGCCCTTAAAATAAACGGTGTTATTCTTACTTGCTCTTTAACACGCCATATCTGATAAAAGAGTCATGCGAATATCCGTATCGACCCCTTTAAAATCTCAGTTATTTTTCCGTGCTGCACACCAGCTGAGTTTCATGCTGCTTCTCCTTACTGGTGCTCTACTGACCGGATGCGGAGGAGGTGGTGGTGGTAGCGCCACCGAGGGGAATCCCGCTGCCGTTACCATAGAGATTTCACCGCGAAGGATTGATTCTGGGGATCGTGTCACCGCAACCGTGCGACTCCGTGACATTAGAGTCTTCGACTTTAATGGTCTGATCATTAAAGTACTTTATCCATCGGCACTCGACTACGTGGCAAATTCTGCAACCCTGCTGCTTCCAGAAGAAACAGACTTTACTTTTGCTCCAACTGAAGAGAACGCTGACGAATCGGACTATCTCCTCTTTTACCTAGATACCGCCGACGTCGATCAAAGCAACCGAATTGCCGACATTACCTTCCTTCTTGAAGGAACAGGTACCCTTGCTGAAAGCAAAGTCTCTGTAGACGTAGATGCGGCCGATTCGGATGATCGAGACTCCTTTGACACCTCGAGTCCAAAGTTCACAGCACTTTCAAGTACGTCTGTTCAAGTTGTTGATTCTTAAGTTTTTTAGCGGTTCGTTCGGCTTCACCCCGGACAACCGCAGAGGAATCATCAAAAGCTCTATCAGCAATTTGCGAAAAGACTCCTTCAGCCTGAGTATTCCCGATTACGCAAAGAGCATTTCGGAGCAGCCCTTCCCTCCCAGTTCGAGTAATAGGGCTCCCTCTAAAACGTTCACGAAATTCTTCCTCTGTTCTCAGCTCAAAAAGAGCCCCAAGCTCAATCTGCAACTCGCCGCCACGAAGCTCCTTCCATACCTCAAAAGAGTCTTCTTTACTCCTAGCAGCATTAAAGGGACAAACCTCCTGGCAGATATCACAGCCAAAGACCCATTCCCCGATAGAGCTCGACTCCCAATCAGTAAATGCTCCCCGTTTTTCGATGGTCAGAAACGAAATACACCGCCTTGCATCGAGCTCATAGGGGTTCGGAAAGGCCTTGGTGGGACAATTTGAGAGGCAACGCGAACAGCTGCCAC
>JAGRAT010000259.1 GCA_020434495.1 Bdellovibrionales bacterium
TTGTCGCAAGATCCGGCACACTTTCAAACAGCGCTCCAAGCTTCTCGATTTCAATAAATCGAATACCAACCGCAAGTTCATTTGCAAAGGAAAATGGACTGTCCCCTGCGAGTGTGTCGAGCCCTATACACTCGTTTGTCTCGAACGCGAGAATCCTCTTATCCTGATACTGCAAGAGAAGGGAACCTTCAGAGACCCAGTACACCCCCTTTTTCGCTTTTACAATTTCATCCAGCGACTCATTCGACCGGACGAGTCTCTCCTCACTATGCTCTAAGAGCAATGAAACCACTTGTTCTGAAAGAGAAACGAAGGTGTCTCGGGTAACATCGAAGGCTCTAGGCAACTCAAGAAATGCGAACATGAAGGCGGTCCCGCGAACACAATAGATGCCAATACTTTATGGGGTTGCAAGCGGGTCTGCAACAGGAGACTCACTGGGGGTCCTCTTCGCAAAGTAAGCCTTTACATCCTCTACCGCCAAATAAAAAGCCGGAACGATGGCGAGGATGATTACAGTCGCAAAGAGAATTCCAAAACCGATGGAAATAGCCATCGGTATCAGAAATCGAGCCTGGAGCGAGGTTTCAAAGATCATCGGCGCCAACCCAAAAAATGTCGTCAATGAAGTTAGAAGTATCGGTCGCAAACGGCGCTTACCAGCATTAATGACGGCATCGAGGGCGCTCATGCCAGTCTCTCGAAAACGATTCGCTGTCACCACAAGCACCAGCGAATCGTTAACGACAACTCCTGAAAGCGCGATGAGTCCGAACATGCTGATAATGCTCAGCCCATAGCCCAACATGAAATGTCCTGCTATGGCCCCGATAAATCCAAACGGGATACTGAGCATGACGATTGCAGGTTGCACATAACTCTTGAAAGGAATCGCGAGCAGGGCGTAAATAACAAGCATAGCGATCGCAAATCCTATTCCGAGGCTACCTAAGGAATCTTGCTGAGCCTCCTTTTCTCCACCAAAACTGTATGTGAGTCCCGGATACTTGGCTTGCAAATCGGGAATCACCTTCGATTGCAGCTCCCGAATGATATCGTTCGCATTCGACACCTCGCTATCGACATCTGCCGAAACAGTGATAACTCGCCTTCCATTGATCCGTTTAATTTCGGTATAAGAAACTCCTTCTGCGAACTGAGCAGCCTCTGAGAATGGAAGTTCGCCACCGCGCGGGGTTCTCACCATCAACTGACTGAGGGTGTCGAGTGTGGAACGTTCAGACTCCGGAAGCTTCACCCGAACCTTTACTTCGTTTCGCCCTCTCTGCTGACGAAGAGCTTCAGAGCCAAAAAATGCCGAACGAATTTGCCGACCGAGGATGGAGGCAGTCACCCCAAGGCTCTCAGCATATGGGGTGACCGTGAAGCTGAACTGCCGCTTCCCGGTAGGTACTCCATCATCGATATCTGAAACACCAGCATAACCTTCAAGCACAACTCGAAGATCTTGTGCTGCCGCCTCCAACACCTCAGTTGTGGAGTGGGAGAGATTAAATTCTATCGCCTGCCCCTCGCTGGCCCCGGTTTCAGCCTTAAAGACGAGACTTTCAAGTCCAACTATCTGACCAACCTCCTCGCGCCAAATTCGTGCGAACTCAGTCCCAGAAACACTTCGCAGCTCAGAGGATACGAGTGAAACTTGGGAAGCTATTATATGGGATCCTCCTGCACCAGTGAACGCAGGTCCAGGACCGAAGGAAACGAGCGCTCCACCGACCTGACTATAGATTCCCTTCACAATCTGAGGGCCGCCGGCTCTTTGTACAGCGCGCTCTGCTGCAGCGATGATAACACCCTCAACTCTTCGACTCTCCTCTAGCGGAACCCCAAACGCCATCGTTGCCTGAGCGGTTATGAGATCTGCATCAATCTTCGGCATAAACGAAAATTGCAAATGATTTCCCTTTACCACTCCAACGGCGAGCATCAGGACTGAAATCGAAATGGCAATAGTGATATACCGGTGACCAACTACCCAAGCGATGAAAGGGTCGTAATAGTGCTCAATGAAATACTCGAGCTGCTTCGCACAATAGTCTCTCGGCCGATTCACTGCGCGCCAGAACTTATTATCCTTCGGTTCGTGAGAGAGATGCGCGGGAAGAATAAAGAGTGATTCTACAAGAGAGATAATGAATACCGCCACGACCACGGCTGGAATCTGCCGAAAGAATTTCCCACTGATCCCCGGCACAAAGAACAAAGGCATAAAAGCGACAATATTCGTAAGCACGGCAAAGACAACTGGCATTGCGATCTCTCTTGCTCCGACGACAGCAGCAGGGAGAGCGGCCATCCCCTGCTCACGCTTTTCGTAAATGTTCTCACCGGTAACAACGGCATCATCAACGATAATGCCAAGGGTAATAATAAAGGCGAAGAGCGAGATCATATTGATCGAAGCGTCAAAAGATGGGAGGAAGAGAAAACATCCTAACACCGAAACTGGAATGCCAAGGGTAACCCAAAAAGCGAGGCGAACTTCCAGAAAGACACCGAGTAATACCAACACAAGGGTTAACCCAAGGGCTGCATTCTTCATGAGTAACCCCATCCGATCTTTAAAGACCGTGGAGCGATCATCCCAGATAGAAATTCCAACATCAGGGGGAAGCTCTTTCTTGATTCTTGCGATGTAATCATTAACGGACGCCGATACCGATTGCGGCGTTTCATCACCGACTCGATAAACCTCGACGGTAATTGCTGGCTTTCCGTTAAACTTCGCCTCTCTATCGACCTCCTCAAACCCATCTTTGATCACCGCGATATCGGCTAAACGCACCATACTGCCATCAGCATTTGCAGAGATGGGAATATCGAGGAACTCCCTCCCGAAGTCTCGTCGTTCCTTCGTTCTCAGGAGAACTTGCCCTCCTTCCGTACGGACCTCACCGGCAGGGAGCTCTATCGCGGTTTCTCGAATTTTCCGAGCGATGTCTTCAAGGGTAAGACCATAGGCTCGCAACTGCTCTTGAGGTACTTCTACAGCAATCTCAAGTGGTGGCGTTAGTCCAAGCTCCACCAAGGTAATTCCTGGTTGATGAACGAGATCATCACGGATTCGTTCGGCAAGTCCGCGAAGAGCACTCTCCGTCTGTTCTCCATAAACGACCAGGGTTATCACCTTCCTTCTGCTTTCAACCAAACTCACCACAGGACGCTCTGCGTCCTCAGGAAATGAAGTAATCCGGTCTACTTCATTCTTAATATCCTGGAACGTTTTAAATTCATTCGCCGAACTAAGGAGTTCTACGATAACCGAGCCAGAGCCTTCTGCCGCAGAGGATGTCACGCGTTTAACCCCCTCAAGACCGCGTACAACGTCTTCCACAGAAAGTATAATTCCTTGCTCTACTTCTTCAGGACTTGCACCAGGATAAGGAACAGAAATGCGCACGATATCCGTAGTAAACTCTGGAAAAACTTCTTGTCGGATCTGACCACTCATCATGAGGCCACCAACAAGAAAGATAACCATGAGCAGATTTGCCGCTACGGTGTTTCGAGTCATCCAAGCGATGGGACCACGTGGAAGCACCTTAGGAGTTGACGACCCGACTTGGGGGCTACTCATAGTGCCTTGCCTTCCTGAATCGCTACCGGCATGCCTTCGAGAGCCCCAGGGAGTGCATTTGTGATAACTTTTAAAGCTGATGGCAAATTGGCCCCTCTCGCATAAACGGTCTTCGGCGCAGAAAGGACAATCTCAACTTTGTAAGATTGAAGGGTATTCTGATCAGAGACCGTCCAGATGACTCCTCCTTCTCGAACAGCTCTTTGGGGAATTGCATACACACCTTCGACCTCTTTCCCTTGAATCAGGACCTCCACGTAGGTCCCAACAAGAAGAGGAAGTTCATGTTCCGAAGACACTGTCAGCGGGTCATCGACCAACACCCGTACTTTCGCCATACGACCTGCGGAATCAACATCACTGAGCAGCTTCACCGCTCGCCCTTCTTTGCGATACTCCAATCCATCTTTTAGGCGCTGGACAATAGTTGCTGGAAGAGAAGAACTTTCATTGTTTACAAGAGATGGCAACCAACGGAGTTCGCTTCTCGGGACCTGCACTTCAATTTCAAATTCTCTAGTAGAAACAACCATCGCAATATTCTCTTGTGGGCCTACATACCGGCCAATTTCGACTGACTCATCAAGAACGGCGATATCAAACGGAGCGGTAACCTGGGTACGCTCAAGGTCAAGTTCGGCCTTCTTCACCCGACTTCGTGCGGCTTCAACCTGCGCCTGCTTATCACGAAGATGAGGTTTGCGTAATGCGAGCTCTTGACTTAGCTCTGACACCTCACCAGCGTTCTTTTTCAAGATTCTCCACTCTCTTTCGGCCACGATCTGATTTCCCTCTTCAAGCTTTAACTCAAAGAGAGCTTTCTCCAACTGGGCCTTTGCCCCTTGAAGAGCTATTTCGTAATCGCGAGGATCGATTCGAAAGAGAAGGTCTCCCGTAGGTATTCGTCCCCCAGCAAACATTTGCGGTGAGAGTTCTATGACAACACCACTCACCTCCGGCCTAATGGTCAACTCCTGACTTGCGGCAACAGTGCCAAAACCTCGAACGATCGCACGAGTGGACTGAGGCGTAACGAGACTTACTGATACTGGAGCCGCCACTCGGCGACTTTCAATCTTCGGGGGCTCCGCTTGAAGGAAGACCAGTGCAAGATATCCAATCAGCCCAGCCGATAAGATAGCTAAGAAGAGAAATCCTCTCTGCCTCAATAACCGCCGACTCCAATGGTCGAGACTCTCTCGACTCATTGATTCGACATCTTCTTCCGCTTCCCCTTTCAGGTCGTTCTCCGCTGGCATAGATGGGTTCATCACTCTGTATTCTCTTTATTGTCGCTGTGATCCTCACTCTCAGCAATCTCACCTGCGGCAGGCTCATGAACAGAAGGAAGGCGCCCTCCTAAGGCGAGCAACAGTTGGTTGCGAAATTCACGGAGCTGTCGCTCCTCTGATATGACGGAACGCTCAAGGTTTTGTGTCGTCTGCAAGGCGACAAGAACTCTCAAATAGTCACTTAAGCCGTTCACATACCGAGATTTTGACTCAGAAAGAGCATCCTCAGCCGCGGCCAACTGCTCCCTGAGGCTCCTCAAAAGCTCCCGCTGATGCCTCTCCGAGGAGAGGGCGTCTTCTACCTCCTGTAAGGCAGTGAG
>JAGRAT010000260.1 GCA_020434495.1 Bdellovibrionales bacterium
CCGTGAATCGTTCTCTCTATTGTTAAGGAATGAATTTTCTCCAGTGATAACTACTTTGGTGATGTCTTCTGGAAGTTTGGTTAGGAAAGCTGCGACTGCTTTCTGACGCTCTGTTACAACATCAACAAATTCAGGAGCATGAGTTTTTAAGTTTTCAAGCCATCCAATAGTCTGCCGAGCTGATTCTCGACTGCTTTCTAGAAAGCCATCCCCGATCTCTCTAAAGAGATGGAACCGTGTTAACTTTTCCTCATCGGAGTATCTGTCTAGATTCTTCAGAGCACGACTCGCTCTTTCAGAAAAATCTTTCATTGCAGCAAAAGTCGAGTGAAGGGCTAAAAGTCCTTTCTGCTCCTGTCCAACACCTGTCGTAAGCGCATCGAATTCCGCTCCGGCAACTGGTGTTGTAATCGGGAGGAATATTTCTGAGGGGGTTGCTCTGGGATTTTCGTGTCTCATTTCCGAGGGACTCCATTAGAGAATCTCACTACCAGAGGGGGTACAAGCATTGATTATCTGTTCTCATCGCTTAGGGGTCCTCTGATATTCAAATTGCCGAGATCTTTGCCCTTTGAGTGTTATGCAGCTCATGGGGTTAGGGTGATTTAGCGCAGTATTGGCTGAAAGCCTCTCAAAAGGGAGGAGATCGAGGTAGGACATATTCTTACTCAATATGTCTTGTTCTTCGATACTTTTGTTCAGGTTGTTCAAGTTTCTGTGACATCACTGACTTTTCTTTGATTAGCAGCTCTTTTGCTTATAGCTTTTCATCTGGAATCGGGAATACGAGATTCAGTCGAAGTATCCCGATTGGTTAGTGGGGAATGATATTTGTTTAAGGGACGAATATGCATCCTCATGAAACCTCGTCAGAGATGTCTGGCGCAGTACCCATTCCGCCTGCGGGAGATGCGCCCAAGAATACGGCGCATCAGTCCTCTGTTGGTAGTCCCCCCAAGTTAGCCGGTCCATTCTCAGCACTTGCATCTTTGGATGAGGTCTCTGCTGAAGAGTTCTCTACAGCTTTTATTCGAGCGCTAGCTCTTTCAAGCAGTGAGGAGGGGGATGCCTCTTCTGAAGCCATTAAACTTCTATCACATTATGGTTTCAATGAGGATACTCGTCCGGCTTGGAATCTCCTCGCAAAAACTGGGGGATTCGACGAGGGATTTACAGGGGAAGCTCTCTCCCAACTATTAGAGATTCCTGAAATCGCTTCGGAGGACCGTAATAAACTCTTAGAAAACTTCAAAGAGAAAATGCCTCCAGATGCCTTCTTTGAAAGAGTGCTCTCAGCAGGAGGCGGCGAAGCATCTAAGGTCTCAATCTCAACCTTGCTGCTGGCGATAGATGAGAAGGAGATCTCTCCCGATCTGAAGTTACAAGCATTTGAAGCGCTCTGTTCCAAGAGCGAGCTAGATCCTTTGTTAGTTCTTCATTCTCTTGTCAGAACGACACGAGGACTCAGAGAAAAGTACGGGCGCGAATTCCTGTATCCGGAGCCCGGTATTTATGGCCGTCTTGTAGCTGCTGTGGCTCAGCAACCATGGACTCCGGAACTGAACTCCTCGTGGCGATTCCTATTTGGTGCAGAGGACGGCAGCGGCAATCATCTCGTTATTCATAACCGAGCTGCCGCTGATGGCCTCAAGAAATTTTTCGATATTCCTGGAGTTTCCGGTCTCGAGGCTGTTGGTGTCTATCGTTTGTTAATGTCATTCAATTGGAACAAGGGCCCAATAGAGCAAGCTGCTCGAGAAGTATCGTCTCGGAGACCGCTAGAGGGGGAGGTTCCTGTAGCTTTTGCGAAGTATTTCGGTGAATACGAGTTCGAAACTGCTCTTGCTTCGATTGAAGAAGAAGGCGATTCACCTGAGAAGCGTCTTATTGAATTTGCCCTTCGCACTTTTGGCTCAGGATTTAGCTACTGTGAAATCCTTCGTTTTTGCGTTGGGAGTAGAACTCTCTGATGAAGATGTTGCAACGCTCAAGGCATATGATCTTGTCGGTATAGTTGGAACTGACGCTACAATCGAGCAGGTCGCTACCCTGCAGGAAGCTGGTACGATAGTTCTTGGGTATAGCTCGGCTGGAATAGAGAGGATGTTACATCCACTTTTAACTTTGACAAGGAATTATACGAACTCGTTTCAGATCGAGATCACCAGGATGCACTTTCTTTCATCCGAGAATTAAGGCTAAAAGGGTACTTTGTGACTACAGCTGACTATACTTTTGCTAACGATTCTTCGGAATCTCAGTTAAGTATTGCTGAAGCCTGTTCTGTTGGTGCGATTCCATTTGTCAGCGATATTTATCTTACTCGACTTTCGAGTGCTCCATTTGAGTGCCAGTGAGATTCGGTCTCATGAAAATATTGGAAACCGTCCTCTAACATTCACCAAAAGGTTCAATATGAACCAGTACATCACGAAGACATGCGTGTTTGTGAAGGAGGCTATCGCGTAAGGCGTGACTAATCGCGTGACCATCTATCACTGAGATATTCGGATCTACTTCTAAGTGAATATCTGCAAGGTATTCAATCCCGGATTTTCTGATCCAAAGAGTCTCTATGCCAAGCACCCCTGGAACAAGAAGAGCGTCTTGTCGAATGAGTTCAACAAATTCCGGAGCAGCTTGAGCATCCATTAACTCACTGGCTGCTTCTCGAAAGAGCTTTGTGGCAGAGAAGAGAATCGCTCCAACTATTACAAGCGAGGCGAGTTCATCGGCCCATATGAAACTCGTTCCCCCGAATCGAACAATGCTCAAACCTGCAAGAGCAGCCAACGCAGAAAACGCATCTGCTCGGTGATCCCAAGCGTGTGCCAGAATCGCTTTTGAGCCGGTCCTCTTTGCGACTCGAATTTTGAAATGATAAAGGGATTCCTTAATGAGAACATTGCCTCCTGCAATCCAGAGTGTCCATGCTGCTGGGATGTCGTGGAGAGCGGGCAAGCGGGATATAGCCTCAATGGCCACCCAAAGAGCTGAAACGATGACGAGCAGAGCTACATTGATAGCTGCGATAGCTTCTGCTCGTGTGTGGCCATACGGATGGTTTGCATCCGGAGGTTTCTGGGCAAATCGGAGGGCCATCAGCAGCGCGGCCGAAGTGAGCACGTCGCCTAAAGAGTTTACGGCATCAGATATCAGAGCAAAGCTGCCCGAGATAATCCCACCAATCAGCTTGACGGCACCAAGGAACAGATTGACGACTAGGCCAAGGAGAGCAGCACGAGAAACATCCTGATAAACAGGCTTTGCAGCTTCGTTGGAGATTATCCTTCCATTGAATTTTGGAGTGAGTTCTTGCGAATCTCCGATTAGCGTCAAGTTCCCCCTCCTATCGTGGCAATGATATCAATACCATCCGAAGGCACCTTAACACTGCCCAATTCCTAATAAATTTCTAAAATTTCTCCGTCAAGAACGAGCTTAGATTGAACTTCTTTAACGTTTACAACTCCCTTTGCGAGTTCCATTGCTCGGAAGGCTTCTTCTCGGCTCTTTACAAAGCCTTTTAGGGTGACAACTTGGTTGAAAACATTTACCTCGATTCCGAGTCCAGAAACTTTAGGGTCTCGAAGGAGTAGGGTTTTAACTTTGGTAAGGATGACCCCGTCATCAAGGGCTTCTCCAGTGCTTCTCTGGTAGTCGGCAGGATAACCAGCTTCTGTGCTTGAGCCGGTAGAGCAGGCGCTAAAAAAGAAAACGAACAAACAAAGGATAAAAAGCTTCTTCATATGGACCCCCACAATTGCCATCTGTGAAACATACCGCCTTCGTAAGAGAATCAAAAGGCCCTGAGCCCCGAGGATTTCATTGGAATTACTTGCTATGAGAATTATTGAACCATCTTGTCTGTTCTTTCTCGAATGATTTCCAGCCTTTTCATCACGGCAGCTTTTGGATTTGTTCCTTCTTTCATAGCTTTTGCTGCTTCTAGAGCGCAAGCGCCAGAGTACGACATGACAAGCCCCCAAAGTTTTGTACCTCTAAACCATTCTTGAATTTCGCTATCGGAAGGAGGAAAGAAACCTTCCGCAACTCCTTCATCGTGTGGTGAAGCGCCAAGGAGTTCGAGGATTTGTCCGTACTCTTGCTCGGTCGGCCAATAGGCGTGCTCAAGAATGCCATGGATTTTCTGTGCACTTACTCCAGAGAAACGTTCAAGCCGTTTCTCGCCCCCAATCCAACCAGAAATAGCCTCAGCCATTTTCATTGGCGATGCGACCTCTCCATCCGATATGCGGAAAAGAAGCGTTTCCCGGACGTCCTTGATTCTCTCCGGTGTCATAAATTCGTGTTCAGCAGAGTCGATTTCGCTTCGTCTCGTATATGCTCTTGGGAGACTTTCGCGGCTTCGCCACTTCTTAATGATATGGCCTGTGAGTTTCGGCTGTCCCCAAGAGGAGCCAAGCTCTCGAGCAATGCCCTCTGCGGTTTCGCCTCGTTGTATGTTTTTTAGCCTTTGAACAGCCTCTTCGAATTGCTCAGCACTATAGAACTCAGAATCGGCGGCTTCTATGATTTTGAGCAGTGGTTCGCGGTGCTCTTCGCGTTGCACAATACCTTCGTCAAGGAGGAGTTGAAGGTCACCTTTGCTCGTTATGTTGAGGTACTGAATTCTCCCCGATGATTTTACGCGAGGATCTATCCCAAAGCGGGAGAAAACAGCAGCAATTTCGGAGAGGAGTCCATCTTCAGCTTTTCTCGTCAGTCGAACTTCTCCGGAGTTGACGGAGAACGTCGACCGTGAAAAATCAATCACCCCCTGCAAGAATGCTCGTTGTTCGCCTCGAGTAACTAGATGTCTCCAAGGTACTTGGGTGTTTGCCGCGGTAATTTCACTTAAGTACTCAATAAGGGTAGTTTGTCCAACCTTTCGAAAGGCATACTCGACCCCGGTCATGACACGATTACGGACTTCGCCGGTGACTCCAAAGCCACGCTCTAAAGATTCTGAGACACGTTCAACGCATGCTCGGTCTCGATTTTGGAAGACGATAGCGTTACTGGATCCCTTACTCCACGTTCGAGCAACGGCCCCAAGGACATAGGCAACGTCTTCGGAGTAAGCGCGCGTAACAGAGAGATCTTTTTGAACGGAACGACGATACTCGGGATCGAGTTTGAGCATTCTATCTGGAGTAAATCCTTCCAACC
>JAGRAT010000261.1 GCA_020434495.1 Bdellovibrionales bacterium
CAACAATAAGATTGACCGGATTTCCGGCCTTGAACATGCTACAAAGAGTTTAAAAAACGGCGTGGCCGAAAACCGGTCACCTGCTCCGTTATGCATCGTACGAAAGTTTCCGGTAAACCTATTCTAAACTTTGCCAAATAAGCTCAAACATAGTCCGCATCGACTTGCAGTATGCTTCGTGAGTGATCTTTATAGCTAGTTCTTCAGGCGGGTTGTAGTGGGAGATTATCACGGAACCTGATGCAATGATGATATCGCTAAGTATAACGTGAGATCTGTCGATCTCCTTGATCGAATGATTTTTGTTTTTCACATGACTCCGATACCAATCTGTATCTTTGCCTGTGACAACAACCTCCCGGATTCTTGGACCATCCCCAGAAGTTCTTCGTAAAAAATCCCCAACTACCTTCTTCCCGTCACCGGGAAGAACTATTTGGGGATCGAATACCGCGTCGAAGTCTCCACTCGTAAGTACCTCAAGAAGTTGGTGGTAGACGGCATCATAAGACTCGAGCACCTCAATCTGAAAGTCGCTTACCGTCAGTCGTTCGCTGTCTCTCCTCGATGCGATTGCCCTCTTGAGACTCTCAGCTGCATTTTGAACCTTCACCAATCGCTGTTCTTCGCGATTGCTAATTAGTTCGGTTAGCATTTCCACGGGCACGAGGGCGAAGGTGGTGGTGGTTCCGCTTTGAGCTCGCACCACCAGCCCGCGATCAATAAGCGAGTTTAAAATTGCGTACGCAGTAGGTCTCTTAACACCCGACCCCCGAGCGATCCTAGCCGCAGACAGAGCGTTGCCGCTTAACAAGGTTAAGACAATCTTGGACTCGCTTTCAGAGAATCCAAGCTCTGGGAGCAGGCTTAGTACGTTGTTGTCAATTCTCATTGACAGTATTGTTGCATATAATATGCTGAAATAACATTATTTATTTGTACATAGGTATTATTGGACTGACTTGGAATGACAGGTCTGTAAGATGTCCTCATAACTGTTCTTCTGGAGAAGTAAGAAATGATGGACGGACTCAATGAGGAGTTTGAAAGAACGACTCTCCCTGATCGAGGGAGCGCAGCAGCACCTCAGGAAGCATTTCAAGGCATGATTGCAGACCTAAAGGCTTCCATGACAAGAGATTTTATTTGTGTAGACGCACAACGGAACCCCGTTGCCATCAATCTCGATAGGTTAGGGGTTACTGCACTACAGCAAGTGGTATCATTCTACAGCAGATTTCCCGCGAGGATCGTTGAGTTTCTCAAAGCAGCCCGCGACATCGCTAGGGAAAATGGCTGGAGGACCATCGATACCGAGCTAACCCGAAACATCGGAGAGGAGCTAGGAACTGAAAGCCCTAAACCACATTATGACCATTTAGTCAGCGGCACCGTGGATGCAATGGGATTCAACGTCGAAGCCCCCTCTTGGGGTGAAAGTCTCAGTACTAAACGCTTTTTAGATGGCATGCAGCAAATTACGCAAGACTCCGCGCGACCGTATCGGGCGCTAGGAGGAATCTATGCTGCCGAATGTTCGGCTGTTAAAGAGCTCCTTATAGTAAAGGCACTCCTCAACAAAATCTCTCAATCTCAAGGCGGCACAGATTTATCGGAAACTTCTGAGCTAGGGCATTTCCTGGCATCCCATATTGAGGAATGGGAGGTCGGACATGAAGACAAGCTTGTGTCAGCAGCGTCAGATCACGTTACCTCTGAAGAGACGCGTGCTCAATTTGCTGAAGGATTTATCGCAGTTCTAGGCATCATGGATGAATGGTGGAGTGGGGTTTATTCGGAAGTTGAGGCGTGTTCATAGTCTTTTGAGATAAGATGGATAACTATAAGCGTCACCTGTTTTTGCCGTCGGCAAAAACAGGTGCGGTAACCGTTGTCCGTCCTAGGAGATCTTTGATGAGGGCCCCATTTGTAATATTAGCTATGGTTGGCTTCTTACTTCCCGTGGCAGGATTCGCATGTGAAATACTTTGTTCACCTGGAGGGAACCCCGTCGAAATAGCTTCTCAATCTGAAATACTCTTTTTGGGCAGAATTCAAAAGGCCGCAGTCAATTGTGGCAGATATTGCGAGGCGGAAGTTGAAGTAAGAAACTCTATTCGTGGTGAGCTACCAAGCGTTGTAACCGTAAAAATGAGAAACAAAGGTCCTAGCTGTATCTCTCCTTACAAAGCAGGAAGCGAATTGTATTTTTATGGGGAAGGAGAAAGTTCGTTTTGGGGGGGTGACTACGTAGCTACTCAGTTTTGTGGAATGCCAAAAAATTGGAATGATGAAGCCTTTTTAGAGTATATTTCATCTCTTGGAAATAATGGTGAAGGTGGATAACGATCAAGCTCCGCGGGAGCTCGTCTGTAGGTGGCCTCGCTCCCTGCTTTAAGCTGTTAGGTTTTCCCTTCTTGATCGGAGACTTTTGCAAGAAAGGCTCGGAGGTCTTTTCCCGGCGAAGCTAAGTACTCCCTCCATTGCGGCAGTATTCTCTCCCGAATAGGCGTCAAACTGGGATGCCCCTCCCAAGGTGGATACTCACCTCCGTTCAGTCGAACTCTTAACTCGTTATCCGCGACCAGTTCTAACACTGCATGATTTAACTCTCCGGTACCTAACCATTTCTCATCGTGTAGAATCTCATGCCATAGATAGACGGTCCTATAGTTTGGCCACTCGTTCATACCTCCCCAAGCGATCTCCTGATTTCCAAAATAGGCACCGTTTCGCATCGAGGGATGTGTAACAAATACCCGGTAGGTATCTTGACCAAACTCAAAACCCGTTACTTCTCTCATCAAAGCCGTGGAACGAGCGGCGTTTTGTCTCCATTCCGAATCTACTTCTGTTCTTAATTCCAAGGTCTCTTGCCTGGCTGCCCCGAACTCAGAGGAATCCTTTACAAGGGCCAGCAATCTCGCGGCGGCAGCCGGAGTCTCCTCGGAGCGGGCAATGACTAACGAATAGTCAACCGCTGATAACTCTCTCACAAGTTTCTGCACCGCTGCCACGGAGGGATGAATCTCGTTCTCAATAAACGCGCCAAGCTCAGTGCCTTGAATCATGTGCATCAATAGATATTGATCATCCACCTCTACTGTTATCTGCTGGGCAGGTGGTCTCTCAGGCTCTCTCGGGAATCGAGTGCTACTCGTGGGAACAGGCATATCAATAGTGTTATGGCACAAAATCCAGTGTGTGGAGTTTAATAGTGCGTTTTACGATAGGTGCCGAATGAATTGTTACCGAAATGAGCGATTGAATTGGCTCATATCGTACTCCTCTATACATGTAGTGGTTAGCAGTCGGTAGGCCATAACAAATCGTAAGTACAATCAATGGAGGCCGAATCATGAACCAACTACCCGATCCTTCCCAGGAGAAACCCGCTTTTCGTGACGGGTGGGGTACAGAGCTTGTTCTTATAAGCTCAGATGGAACTCCTATCGATGAAGACAGAATGTTGGAGGTATTCGACGCTCTCGCTAGGGATACTGCAGACTTCGCTTGAATACTTTGCACCAACATAGCCGTGGATGAATCACGTACCCCGGAACCAAATGGAACACGCCTGGCGGTGCTCAAAGACGAGTATGTCGCTGACCGCGGGCGAGGCCCCTCTATGAACCTTCGTGATGCCGGATTGATTGCAGAGACCAAACCATTACTCAATCGACTCAAGAAAGAGCCGAAGAACAGAGGGTGCTCAGAGACGGAGAAATTGAGATACACCCGATGCTCGCCCCACCTCAGCCAGATCCGGAAGGGTATCAAATACGCTCACGGGAGCTCTGCCCTTTGGCTTAAACGCCGCGCGGAATGCTTCGCTCTCCGCTTAAGGCGGCGCCGGCTTTTGCATCTGGGCGGTTACTTGGCTTGGGGCAAGTTATAAATTCGGTAACGTATTGAAAGTGATGGGGCCTCCGAATTTCATCGAATTGCGAAGCTCGCCCCCTAACAACCGTCTGCTCGAACCCCTGCTGTCACGCACCGATTTTAACGGGATGACAACGAGAACGTTGAGATCACGTCTCATTTTTGTGTCCATTGGAAAGTAATCGACCTTTTTATACATGATCTCAAGGCCTTATCCCGTTGGAACCATTTTAGGAAATGCTTTGGATGGGTAGTAAATCGTGAGTAAGCTCAGTTGGTTAAGGGGTTCGGTGCTTCGGAAAAGTATCCTTATGCTCTGAAGCGTTGCTGTCGCCATTTGAAAATTACTATGAAAATTCCGCACGGCTATTCTGCATAACATTAGGGCCTTTGGGGGGGCAACGCAGCTTTCTGCTCTATCCAGAAGCTGCCATTGGAAGCAGTATGCCAAAACAAGAACGGATGGCCCCGATTCTCTCGAACGCAATTGAGAGAAAGAGGGAAGAGATCGACCGTGGGGTCTATGAGCCAACTGATAACAGTAGCTTGCGGCCGAATAAGAGCTATGAGGTTCGTGATTTTCTGAGGACCTTAAGGGAGAGTCAGGCGCCCGTGCAACTGGTCGCTTTGATACAGCGTGGGACTCCGTTACCGGATGACGTGGACTTTCGTCTTGGAATTGAGCCAACGATTACAGAATATGAGCGCCAGGGTGCTGCAGCTGTTGGAATATGGGCGGATTCTGAATTTGGCTTTGCACTGGAAGATGTCCCGACCGTTCGAGGCACATCTCGTTCCTCGTTATTGGCCATGGACTTTGTTATTGATGAGGCCCAAGTCGTAGGGCTCCGCGCTCGAGGTGCTGACGCTATACTGCTGATAACAAGCATGCTGCCAGGCAATCAGCTAAATGATTTGTACCAATCGGTAATCCGTAAAGGAATGACGCCTTTTGTGGAGGTGGGTAACGAGCGGGATGTATCCCGAGCCCTGGAGCTAAACCCAGCGGTTATCGGTATCCACAATCGAGATCTCCATACTATGAAAATTGACCTTGGTATCACTGGTCGACTCATTGACAGAGTTCCTGAAGGAGTGCAGGTGATATCTGAGGGGGGATTTAACAGTGGAGAGGATGTTCGCCGAGTGCAAGCGACGGTGAAAGGACGGCCGTTTGCGGTGCTTGCTGGCACCTCGATCTTACAGAATGAGGATTTAGAGGGAGTTGCTCGGAAGGTGCAAGAGCTTACCCTTATGGATGGTTGTCATGAGTAGTAATA
>JAGRAT010000262.1 GCA_020434495.1 Bdellovibrionales bacterium
TGGAAGTGAAAGTTGTAGAGGAAGTAAAATCCATTATCGCTAATGGGCATTACCTTGGACTTCACTTTGATGCAAATTTCTACAATGTCACCCCAAAGGATCCTTGGGTTCTTCTAGTTGAGAAGGAAAAAGAAATTCTTGAATCAGTGTTCGATGCTCCAGTTCATGCACTATCATTTCACAATCCGGACATAGGTTTTAATTGGCTGTCGGTGGATCATGAACAAATAGCAGGACTTTATAACGCCTATGGAAGAACCCTTCAAAAGGCATTCACTTACTGTTCAGACTCCAATGGCTACTGGCGATATTTACGCTTGGCAGAGGTGTTGAGTAATCCGGATGTTGAAAGATTACACGTTCTAACACATCCAGGATGGTGGATGGAAAAGAGTATGTCACCCCGTCAGAGAGTACAGCATATAATTGATGACAGAGCCCGCTCTACTGGAGAGCGCTATGATAGAGCACTCGAACTCGGGGAGAGACAAAATGTCCGATAATCGAATCGTAATGTTTGGTTGTCACGAAGCAGGTTGGTTTCTCATTCGCGATCTTCTCGAAGCTGGTATACATTTCGACCAGTTCGTCTCGTTGTCTCCGGAACAAGCAGAAGCTCTAAATGTCTATGGATATCGAGATTTTTCGGATCTTGCATCATCCTCTGGCATTCCAATTTACTATCCAGAAAAATACTCTCTCAAGGGGGCGAAAGATCGTAAGTTCTTTGCAGATCAGAAGTTTGACTTACTGATTCAGGGGGGATGGCAACGCTTGTTTCCTGAGCATGTTCTTAATTGTCTTTCGATTGGTGCTCTTGGAGTTCACGGCAGCTCAGACCTTTTACCGAAAGGGCGTGGGCGTTCACCACTAAATTGGTCACTGATTGAGGGACAACAGAGATTCCTCTTGCAGCTATTCTTAGTAACTCCAAGAGAAGATGATGGCGATGTTATAGATTTTGAAGAGTTCGACCTCAACTCTTCCGACGACATACGAACCGCCTATTACAAAAACTCTATCTGCATGAGGCGAATGCTTCTGAGGAATATCCCCCGATTACTTGAAGGAAAAATTGACGCCCGCCCACAAATTGGAATCCCAACTTATTATGAAAAGCGGACTCCATCAGATGGAGAAATCCATTGGGAAGAAATGCGAGTAAGAGATATTTACAACCTTGTGCGAGCCCTCACTCACCCTTATCCAGGGGCTTATGGTGCTATCCAAGGCTCGGTAATGACAATTTGGAAGGCTCGAATTTTCGACACAAGGATGATTTATAGGGACGCCGCATATGGCGAGGTTGTTGAGAATTTTGATGGTAATCTTGTCATCAACTGTCGTGGGGGACTCCTGCTAGTTGAAGACTATGAATTACGCTCAAATTAGCAAGCTCATATAGCTTGAGGAAATTCGAGAGTTTCACTGAATGTTTCGCAAAGACCTCTGGATATAAATCCACTTTTATACTCAAATCTCACCGGAATGGATTCCCCGCGTAAATGCTTGCGAATGAGAATGTCTGGCTCATTGTACCCAGCCATTGCTCGCAATGAAGTGGTACCGGAAAAGCGAGGGTTGATCTCAAAAACCTTAATTTCATCACCAACGCGACGACATTGGATATTAATAGGGCCGGCTGAATCAAGGGCAGCAGCTATTTCCTCACAAGGTCCAGTCACCTCAGAAAACAAACCAATTTCCCCCTGGGAGATACCACTGCTTATCGCAAGGACTGGGCCAAGATTATCACACTTGGTCCGATTCCTAGCCCTTACTCGGTTGCTGAGACCCGACATAATTTGCCGCCTCACCGCAACTGAATTAATGAATCCTCCATCCAGATCATGAAGGACTCCGACTGTGTACTCATCCTCTGGTCGCCCAAAATACTCTTGCACCACAAATTCGGGAAAATGAGAGAACATCTGTTTGGCAGCGAGCATCAGCTCATCATGGTCCTGAATGAGATAAAGGTAGGCAGAGCCTCCACTCCCCACCGATGGCTTCGCGACAACCGGGAAAGTGTCGATTGAACTCACTTCCTCCATCGATACCATTTTTCTGTAGAACGGCACCGAGAATCCCTTTGATGCTAAAAACTCAAAAGTTTTTACTTTATCAAAACAAATATCGAGAACTGATTGTCTGTTAATCGGAAGCAGTATGCCACGACGAGAAAATTCTTCTCGACAACGAGCGAGAGATTTCAAATCTGGCTCTGAGCCATGGAAGACAGCTTTCACTGCATGCTTTTCACATAGGTGAAGGACCGCTGGAAGATACTCTTCGCTATTTGCAGGAGGAACGAGATAGCGATGCGCTACAGTTCTTAAGGAAAGTCCCATAGGAGACATGTCACAGCCAATAATCTCATAGGGCGTCTCTGCGAGTTGAAGGGCTTTTAGGATTTGAGCTCCGTGCCCTCCTCCACCAACTCCAGCAATTAGTACTGGAATGGGCTCTCTAGGTGACAATGGTGCCATACACATCAGGCTCCTCTCTCTTAAAGAGCTGGCGGACACTATCGTGCAGCTCGGTTCCGTATGCGTTTTCTACTAGGGTCCAATCATATCTAACTCGAAGTATTTCACAATGATGAGCAGCGCTATCGTATACCGCACAAGAAATAAGGCTTCCGTTATCCCGTGGCAGACCAACAGAACCGATGTTCACAAAAAGCTTTGATCCATGCTGATGAATGAACGGGCGGTGGGTGTGTCCCATAAACACACCATCAAATTCTAAAGGTACCATACGGGCAAAGTCACTGTCAGGGAGAACTCGCTGGTCTAACACATCTTCCGGGCCTCCATGGACAAAAAGCAGTTTACGTCCAGACATCTCAACTACTCGCTTTTTTGGCCAAGCTCGAATAATCCCAAGTTGCTTGTTCGAAATTCGGTTCAAAACTGGTTGGAGCCGATACACATCCTCTTTTTCAGCGGGAACTTCATTAGAATGCAACAGCATGTACTCATGGTTTCCCATTTGGCAGGTGACATCATATTGTTCTAAAATTCTAAAGACTTCTTGCTCGCCAGGAATATAACCAACAGCGTCACCAAGAAAAAAAATTTTTTCGACCGGAAGCTCACTCAGAACCTCTAGGATCAACTTGAGAGCAAACGGATTGCCATGCACATCCGAAACAAGTCCAAACTTCACTTTAATGCTCCGTCCACCGGATTCCCTTTCAACCAGCTAATAAAGCGCTGAAGTCCATTCGGCAAATCAAACGTCGGACGATATCCGAAATCTTTTAATGCCCTGTCGTATCGGTAGTGAGGTCGATAGTGCTCTTGAGGGTCCGGTTGATTTCCAACTACTATTTCTGAAGTAGAGCCTGTTAGCTGTTTGATGAGCTGAGCGAGCTCAAGCATTGAGTAACTCTTCTCTCCAACAATTTCATACGTTCCACTTGCTGTATTATCAAGCGCAAGCTCAATAGCCTTCGCCACATCTCCCGCATACGTAAAGTTTTGCTCTCGAGCACCAGTACCGAATACCTCTATGGAATCGCCGGCAAGGGCTCTTTCAATAAACACTCGCATTACCGTTCGCGCGCCCTGAAACTCGCCGTACGGAGCCGAAATTCGTAGTGAAATGCTGCTTACCCCTTTTGAGGAGAAAAGACGACAGAAGAGTTCGCCTGTTACCTTGGAGAGAGTGTAGTAGTCTTTTATGTCAAGACATTGGGTATCTTCCATCGATCCAAAACTGCTTATGTAAACGAATCGTTTAACGCCATGAGCACAAGCGAACTCCCCCAAGCTTTGAATCATTGCAGTATTTAATCTAAATTCTCTATCACAAGTAGCATCAGAGAAGGATTTTGGAATAACAGATGCAGCATGAACAATGACATCAATTTTCTCACTACCAACTATTTCCTCAATATTCGTGTAGCACGAAGAAAATTGCCGCCAATCACAAGGCTCTCCCTCTGGAACTTTCAAGTTAGAAGATGAGCCATAAATGATTCTATCACGTTCTAGTTGGGTGAAATGACGAAAGTAGGTACCAAGAAACCCACCACTCCCAGTAAAAAGAATTCTGCCTCTCATCTCAACCTTATCTTCCTTCTCGATTATCTTGTCAGCAACAAGAGTCATTCATCATTTCGCACTCCAAATACCTGGAATCCCTGCAATTTTTGAATAACATATTTATGATAGCAATTGCTAAGTGTTAATAGCACCGGCAATCTCTCTGAGGACCGTGAGAACTCTTCGAACGACATTATCGGGACTTGACTTTGCCAAGTCCTACCTGCGTAGAAAGGGTTGTCATCTATCATACATCTTACATCTGAAATATGAATGGTATCAGAAGTTACGAGATAGAGCGCGAGTGGGGTCTTTCCGTACAAGGCAAGCTTTTTCTCGCCGAGGGCCTTCGCTGACTCAACCAGCGACACGCCGTACTTCGCTCTCTCATGGATCATCTCTATGACTCCTTTCGAATTTTTCATATCAACTCTCGCTTCAGAGGACAGTCTCACTACGTATTGCATTGGCACGCTTGAATCTGGAGCGGACGACTCAACTATTTCCAATCCCACAACAGAAAAAAGTTGATTTATCGAAGTCGGTGTAAACTTTGACAAATGATCAATGGTGAAAAAGTCATTGTCATTGGTAAGAAAGTTTGGAACCTCAATAAGAAGATAGCTCTCTTTATGCATGACATTGCGCACCGCATTCAGAGTCGCACGAGGATCCTCTACATGTTCCAAAACACCAATGAGTGACAGAAAATCGAATGTTCTCCCTTGAAATAGCTCAACAGCAAAAAACTCGTTCCAAGCGCCTTTCAGGAACGGCTTCTCAGCAAGCTGGGAAAACGATTTACTGGGCTCGAGGGCATAGAGATCAATGTTAGGAAAAGAAATATGAACATTCTCTAAAAAGTTTCCTTTCCCAGCTCCAATGTCGAGCAATGTGCCAGAAGGAGACTTTTGAAGAAACGCACCAAAAAATTGAACGAGACGTTGGCTATACAATATTCCTTGGCTCATATCTATCGGCTCATCATCTCTCCCATCGAGCAAAAAATTATACGAAGAACGATAGAATGCATCAGATTTCATTCTGAGAGGCGGAGGAACAAACACATACCCGCAATTCTCGCACAAAACATGGTTAATCGGAGTC
>JAGRAT010000263.1 GCA_020434495.1 Bdellovibrionales bacterium
TGTTCTGTTCTTCCCAAATCATGGCGCTAATTTGGGTTATCGATATTGGGGAAGTCCATGAAAACCTGGCTCGTTCCGGCAGTAGCGCATTAACTAATCGGTAGATAGTGGTATTCCGCGGAAAAGATGCTGAAGAAAAGAATCTGCTTAATGACGGTTGAGGTATCCCACTTCGCTCAGAAAGTTCTGAGATTCCGCCTAGACGATCAACAAGGGCTCGTAATTCTCGTTTAAATTCAAGAACAGCCTCAGCGTTTTTCTCAAGGTCATCAAAGTCGATTCTGGGTGCCTTGAAAGTTCCCGCTCGCATTTCCTTTAGTCGTTCGGCTTCGTCCTGTAAGTCTGCAACTATTTCGTCTCGTTCTGCATCATCATCGGATTCCGCCCAAAGCTCCATTAGCTCGAAAGCGCCTTCGTAAATACAAGCCATTGGGACAACATCGGCAATAAACTCGGCACTAAGCCCGTTTTCGCTCATTTTTGAAGCAATCTTATAAACTTCGATTTGTTGTTCTGGTGTAGTTGTAAAAGCGGTCATATTTCCCCCCTAGTCACAAAACAACCTTCGTAAATCTTCCTCATGTGAATCTTTAACTTTGCGGCCTCTCGATAATCGAGCTGCGGCTTGTCCTTTACGTAAGCCTGACAAAGATAGGCATCGCCTGCATGTATCACTACTAACAGCCTCAACTGAACTTTGCCGTTCCCGAGGTTGTGCCATTTCATTTTGTAGGCGTCGGGGATCGTCTTTCCGTTCTTGTCATTGGCGGGACTCCAGAATTTCGAATTTTGAAATTTTGGATCAGCAAATGGCATTCCGGCTTTCAATCTCTCAACGTCAGGTCTTATCGTCTCTTTGTAATCCTCCACGGTAAAAACCCGCTTATGCTTCAAGTTCAGGTAAGCTTCTAAAGCCCATTCAGTGATGATGACTCTCATGTCAGCACCTCTTTCAGCGATAGAGCTACCTTCTCTCTAGTTATTATCGGATATAACATTATGTAACATTACATAACATTTGATGATTCATATTGAAAGACGGATTCCGCTGGTAACTTATTCGAAATGTTAGGTTATATTTAAACAACGGTAGAACAGTGATTCGGCTGAACGGAGGCTTGGGGCCACATAATCGGGATAGGTGGGAACCTCACGATTCCCATCCTCCCACATCACCGTACATACGGGTCCCGTATACGGCGATTCGGTTGAATTAAGTAGAGATAATAGCAGTTAATCGCGGCAAACCAAGTGAATCGAAGTATTTAGAGGAGAGAGCCTGATGGAGAGCTGGACTTTTGCTGAGCCTCCACGGACCGTGTGGAGCCTTGGAAGTGCTCCATGCTGTATCACGCGCGACTCCGCGATTCACCAGCTCTCGGTACCCGCGTCTACCCCACTGTTTCCAGAGATAACATCGGAGTTTGCGGCGCACCCACGAATCGAGTCGTCTGAGCGTGTTACGCACTTCGGCGAATCCGAAGTAGTGTCCCCAACCTGTGAGGTAACTCTTTAAGTCCCGAACCACCTGGTCAAGACTCACTCCACGAGTACGACGCGTAAGCTCTCGGATTCTTGTCTTGAATCGCCTCACTGACTCTGGCGCTATACTTCGCTTCGTCAGTTGACGCGATGTGAACGTGAACCCAAGAAACTTCCGCTTCCACGGACGCGCTACCGCACTCTTTGGGTATTCACCTTGAGTTTGAGCTTCTTCTCCAGAAACTTCGTGATGCTGCGCATCACTCGGTTCCCCGCAAAGAGGCTTCGAACGTAGATGTTGCCATCATCGGCATATCTCACGAACTTATGCCCTCTCCGCTCAAGCTCTCTATCAAGGTCATCAAGAAGAAGGTTTGATAACAGCGGTGAAAGTGGTCCACCCTGCGGTGTTCCTTCTCTCGACGCATTTGTTATTCCTCCCTCTAGCACTCCTGCTTTCAGAAACGATTGGATGAGCGAAATAACCCGCTTATCCGACAATCGTTTCCTCACTTTCCCCATCAGCACATCATGGTTTACCCGGTCAAAGAAGGACTCAAGATCAATGTCGACTACCCACCGGTAGCCTTTATTGATGTACTCTTGAGATTGCTTTACCGCTTGACGCGCTGACTTTCCGGGACGAAAGCCATAACTCTCCTCTGAGAACGTCTTATCCCACCTCTGCTGCAGCACTTGCAGCACTGCTTGCTGCACAAAGCGGTCCACCACTGTCGGGACGCCAAGCTTACGCACCCCTCCGTTCGGCTTCGGGATAAGTACTCTTCTCACTGGTTGTGGTTTATACCTACCAGTGAGGAGTTGCTCTCGGATAGTTTGCCAGTGCTCTCTTAAGTACGGGCGAAGCTCTTCCGTCTTCATCCCGTCTCTTCCAGCACTGCCTCTGTTCGATTCTACTCTATTTACCGCTTGAAGAATGTTGCCTCTTGAGACCACTTCTTCCATTAACCGTCTATTCTCAACCGTGCTTTCGATACCGTGATTTCCCAGCAATGTTTCCTCTTCCATATATCAGAGACTCTACATCAGTGCGTCACACGTTCTACTCGCTCTTTCAACCGTTTGAGCCTTCCTCTCCGCTCTAAACCACGACTGAATTTTTTTTTCACGTGGAATTCTGCGGTAAGTACTATGCTCGCTGCTGACTTCTCTCATGCGGTCAGGAGCAATTGCTTGCTCCTCAGTTCGGATGCCCCGGTAGCACGCTACCTGCCCAAACACATAAGAGATCTCCCGTGGTAAGCCGTATTACCTTCAATGCAAAGACGCCAGATTTATAAAGTACGTCCCGCTGTGAATGGAGGACTTTGTCATTCCGTGCTGACTCGTCCCAGACGCACCACACCTCATATCTGGCTATCAGCAAGCTGATGCCTCACGGCACGCGCTATTCGTCGCCTCACATCTTCGCTCTACTACGCTTCCTTCAGACCCAGTCTCACGACTACACCTTTGCGCTTCACTTGTCCTTCGGCTTCACGATTACCTGGACAGAGGACTTTCACCTCCAAGCAATACGGCATGCACGGCACACACGGTTAACGCTGGGGTTTTGGCCAACGGCCAAAATCCCAAGCCGTTTTTTGATAATCATGAAGGCCACTCCGAGAAGTGGTAAAAGGTAATTGCGAAATAAACTTTTATTCCTTCAAGGAGGAGCCTCATGAGATTCTATAAGAACCAACATCGATATTACTGTGGGATCGATCTGCATGCAAAGAAGATGTACGTGTGTGTGGTGGATTCGGTCGGAAAGATAGTTCTTCATCAGAATGTCGATGCTAATCCCGATAAATTCCTGAACCTTATCTCAGAGCACCGAGATGGCTTGGTAGTGGGCGTAGAGTGCATGTTCTGCTGGTACTGGCTAGCGGATTTGTGCCGAGAGGAGGGAATCCCTTTTGTCCTTGGTCACGCTCTCTACATGAAAGCAATAGCTCAGGCAAAGAGCGGGAACGATAAGCTGGACTCAGAACGGATAGCGATGCTGCTCAAATCCGGGATGTTCCCAGAAGCGTATGCCTACCCTCAAGAGATGCGAGCCACGAGAGATCTGATGCGAAGGCGGTGCTTTTTTGTGAGGAAGAGAGCGGAGCTCAGTTCTCACGTTACGATGACTCATCAGCTGTACAACAAGAAGAGGAAGAAAGGAGAGCTCAAGCATCGCTGTAATCAGGTGGGACTCGTGGAAGTTTTTGATGATGCTTCAGTGCGTGAGATGCTGGAAGCAGATCTCTCAATGATAAATCACTACACTGGAGAGATTAAGAAGCTTGATCTTCATATCAAAACCCTCACGAAGCGAGAAAATGTAAATAGAGAGATGTTTGCACTTCTGAGAACCATTCCTGGCATTGGGGAGGTTCTGGCTCATACGCTTCTTTATGAGATTCATGATATCTCTCGTTTCCCTACCGTACAGAAGTTCTGCTCGTACGCCAGGCTCGTAAAGACAAAGCATACCTCCATGGGAAAAGCGAAGCGTGGCGGAAGCTCAAAGATCGGTAATCAACATCTCAAATGGGCATTCTCTGAAGCAGCCGTGATGATGGTCCGAGACTCTAAAACCGCGGAGCGCTTTGTGCTTCGCCAGGAGAAGAAGCACGGAAAAGCTAAAGCTCTCAGCTTACTTGCTCATAAGCTCGGGCGGGCTGCCTACTTTATGATGCTGAGAAATACTCCTTACAGCGAGGATGCTTTCTTGAAAGTTTGAGTTTAGAGGGAGTGGCTGGAAAACTCGAAGTATAACTGGAGCCTTTGGGGGAAACTTCGCAGAGCAGATTTCTAAAGACGGATTCTCTGTGTGGCTTTGACCACCTGAAAAAGTCTGCATGATGAAATCCCCGGCAACCATTTTTTTGATTAGCCCAGCCACTCTCCTCGTTTTCTACATAATCTGGACTCTATTCGATCTCTTGCAGATTGCTGCCTTTACCGTCGCGCTGGATATAACTGGATGCTCTCCGGAGCAAGCCCGATTCTTGAATAGCCTTCGGTAGAGTACGGATGATTTTCTGGTGCCAGAGAGGGAGACCCTCTCTACCCGCTGACAACCTCAGTGGGCTGAGCCCCTACAACTGTTTGGTGCAGTGGTCTCTTTACCACTCAAAACCAAAACCCAAGAATTCTCACTGATTCGAAAAGGTCAGGAGGGTCATTAGGAAAAGTATCACCCCCTTCGTTAGGGACATTCTATTCTTGTGCCTATTGACAAGGAAGGGCCTTACAACTGTTACTCTGCTGTTTCTCCAGAAATTTCTCAATATATGGCCAGTTCAGTAAAACCAAGCCCAACCAGTCTTCGGCTTTGTCTACTTTATCCAGATATTGTTCAATCGCTGCAGCGTTGCCGCTTTGCGCTTCACCTGCAAGCTCTCGCAACGATGCGAAATTACTAGCAGCATGAGAAATATGAGCTCTGACGGGTGGCGGCACAACGTTGTCTAGTTGAAATTGCAGGTCTGCACGCCAGCTTTCCTGTAATTTGGGTAGATCATCGATCCTTCGTATCTCTTGTCGAAGGATTTCAATCTCGCGGAATCGTGCTGGCCAGCTCTCCAAGGGATCGGGTTCCGGAAGTGAGCGAGCAAGGGACATGGCATCAATTATAGGAGAAATCAATCTCGCCAGGGTCTCCGCTCGGGATGGTA
>JAGRAT010000264.1 GCA_020434495.1 Bdellovibrionales bacterium
GGAGATCTGCAGACCCGTATTGATTAGGAGGCGGTCCGTTACCGCTTCTGCTCCTTTAAGAGCTTCTCTTTTATCCCGGAAAGCTCCTTCTGCCGCTCTTTGCTCACTGTTGGGAAGTGAATATCTAAACTCTTCAACGTTTCAACGAGGATTCGAGCCACCTCATAGCGCATAAAGGATTTGCTATCGGCTGGGATGGCGTACCAGGGAGCCCATGACCGGGAGGTTTCATTCAGAGTATCCTGATATGCCTCCATATACTTTGGCCAAAGGGTGCGCTCCTGAAGGTCGCCCTCAGAGAACTTCCAATGTTTTTCTGGCTCCTCAAGTCTTGAAATGAAACGCTCTAGCTGTTCCTCCCTAGAGACGTGGAGAAAAAACTTAACGATGATTGTTCCGTTTCTCGCGAGATGGCGTTCCGCATCTCGGATGGAATCGTACCGCTCTGCCCATATTTCATCAGTTGTTCGGGAGTTCGGCAGCTTTTGAGCGGCGAGAATCTCGGGGTGTACCCGAACGATGAGCACTTCTTCATAGTGGCTACGATTAAATACACCAATTCGACCACGCTCTGGGAGTCGAAGCCAGTTACGCCAGAGAAAATCGTGATCAAGAGCAAGCGCAGATGGATGTTTAAAGGAGTACACCTCACATCCTGCTGGATTCACTCCGCTGAATACGGCTCGGATCGTCCCATCTTTGCCAGCGGCATCCATCGCCTGAAAAACGACGAGGACTGAATAGCGGTCATGCGCATAGAGTTTGTGTTGAAGTTCGCTAAGCTCCTCTACGAACTTTCTTAGCCCCTCTTTTCGCTCTTCCTTTTTTGGTGCATCTGATGGCGGGGTGGTTCTCGCCTTTGCGATGTCGAAAGTTCCATCGAAGGGGACTCGAAAAAGGGAATCGGGACCCTTGAACATATGCACTCTCCTGTTAACTACTGAATTCTGTTGAGGCCACCCATCTTCTCACAATCTGTATCTGGTGCCATGAACTTTGTTTCGACATCATAGGAGAATGTCAACGAAACAGCTTTCGATTCTCGATGCCATAGCTGATGCGCCCTCGGTTCCGCGGGAGCACAGGTATCGTCCTCCGTTCTTCTCGGATATTCCGCTTGTCGTAGTGACCGTGCTCTTGATGGGGTTTGGATTGTTGATGCTCTACTCGACCTCTGGAATTTTGGCCCAGGAGAAGTTTGGAGACGCACTGTATTACCTACGTCGTCAAACGGTGGCAGCCGTACTTGGTTTGGTAGGGATAGTTGTGCTCTCTCGATTCAAACTCGATTGGTTGCGGAGAGTCTCCCCGCTGCTCTTACTCGTTTGTCTTGGGATGTTGCTTTTCCCTCTTATACCAGGGGTTGGGGTAAAAGCAGGAGGAGCGTCGCGCTGGGTTAATCTCCTTGGCTTTCGTTTCCAGCCCGGAGAGCTCGTGAAGTTACTCTTTATCATTTTTATGGCTGGGTATTTTGGAAGGCGCGAAGCAAAGCTTCATCAGTTTTCACAGGGCGTAGTGAAGCCTCTCTTTCTCGTTGGTTTAGTTGGGGTCCTTTACTTGCTTCAGCCGGACTTCGGAAGCACATCACTGGTTCTCTCTGTTACCTTTGCGATGGCGCTCTGTGCAGGAGTTCGCTTGCAGCACATTGCGCTCTCGGGGGTGGTATGTGCCATCGCGCTTGTTGCATTGGTGTTGACAAGTCCTTACCGAGTAAGACGATTACTCTCCTTTTTAGAGCCGAATGCGGATGCTTCGGGACAAGGGTATCAACTCATTCAGTCGCTAATAGCGGTAGGAACTGGCCAGGTGAGTGGGGTCGGGCTTGGTGCGAGTCAGCAAAAGCTATTTTTTCTTCCCGCAGCCCATACAGACTTTATCTTCGCCGTGATTGCTGAAGAGCTCGGATTTCTTGGGGGGCTAGGGCTCCTCATCCTTTTTGGAATTTTCTTATGGCGGGGGCTGAGGATTGCACTTCGTCATTCCGAGGATACCTTTGCCTTTTCTCTCGGTATTGGAATGACTCTTCTCATTGTGGCTCCCGCGTTGTTGAACCTTGGAGTCGTATTGGGACTTCTTCCAACTAAGGGACTCGCTCTTCCATTCATTAGCTATGGAGGTACGAGCACCTTGGTCAGTATGATAGCCGTTGGAATTCTTCTTGCCCTTGCACGTGAATCCGCCGAGCACGGTTACCGACGATGAATTCCGAGATTTCCCGGCCAACAGTGCTGGTCGCAGCGAGCGGCTCCGGAGGGCATTTGATGCCGGCAAAATTGATAGCGGACGCTCTGCAGGAAACCGGTTTTTCGGTGCAATTTCTTGGAAGTGGTCGGCGGCTAGAGGAGGAGATTTTTGGCCCTGCTGGCTACGAAATTCATACTGTTCAACTTGGCGGATTAAATAAGGTCGGTATTCTTGGGACCCTCAAATTCCTAATGCAGTTTCCATCAGCGCTTTGGCAAGTGAGCAGGCTCCTCTCGAAGATTCGTCCTGCTGCAATTGTCGGAGTAGGAGGATACGCTTCGGTACTTCCGGTGGTCGTTGGTGCTCTAAGGGGATATCCGACCTGGATTCATGAAGCAGAGCTCTCTCCCGGTAATGCAAACCGGTTTCTCGCGCACTTCGCTAAAAAGATCTCTGTTGCCTTTGAGGAGACGACGGAATTTCCTTCGGCGAAAAAGGTGTACACAGGACACCCCATCCGCCCTGATGTTGCCGCTCTCGCTGGGAGTGGCCCGCAACACTGTCCCCCGAGAAATATCCTCGTATTGGGAGGGTCTCAAGGGGCAAAGGCGATTGACGATGCCTTTTTTGAATTGGCACCGAGGCTTCAGGAGCGCGGATTTCATCTCTTTCACCAGTGTCGCCCAGAGAGTCGAGAGAAACTTGTTGCCCGTTACCAAGAAGTGGAACTTGAAGCGATAGTTGAAAGTTTCGTTCATGAGCTCGGAGAAGCTTACAAATGGTCGGACCTCATCGTTTGTCGAGCTGGTGCTGGAACTGTCATGGAGATAGGGGTAGTGAATCGACCGACCATCTTAGTGCCATTTCCTCATGCCCAAGGAAAACATCAGCACAGAAATGCAGAGACTCTTACCAATAAGGGGAAAGCCCTAATGGTTGAGGAGGGGGAGAACTTCTCAGAGCGGCTTTGGGATCAGATCTCAAAACTGAGTAGTGAGGTCGAGTTTTCAAAGATGAGATCGCTCCCTCCAGTTTTTCGACCTACGGATGCCGCCTTTCGTATTGCTGAGGGAGTAAGGGCCCTTACCGCAAATTGCTAAAGCACTCCAACTTTCGCTCTCGCTCTGTTATAGTGAGGCTTCTCAGACCCGTTTATCCACCACTGGAGGTCGTGATGAAGACGAAATCGCAGTCGCAAATTTATGTACCGAAAAGTTTTCTCCTTGGGCTACTCGTCCCGTGTTTCCTCTCTGGATGTGTGGCTAAGCAGGCCTCGGAGATTGAGCAGGCGCTTCTGAATGAGGATTTTTCAGGAAGTTATGAGCTCGTGGTCGATCAACGGGCCGACGGGATTCATCTTGATGGATTTGTCGCGAGTGATGCCGATCGGCTAAAGATCGTCAGTATTGCTAAGGAGAATGCTGGCCATCGGAAGGTTTATTCTGAGATCGAAGTACGACCTCAGCAGACAGCGGTAAAGTTGCTGCCGCCAGCTGTTCCCTCTGACGCCGAAATTCTTGCTGCCGTGCAGCGGGTAGTTGGGGAGGAACGTCGAAAGTTAGATGCGCAACTCAAGGTCGAGAGGCTTGATGTGAACAACGGCGCGGTGAGCATCCGAGGCGATACCTCGAACTTTAGAACTGTTGATGCGTTACTTGCGAGAATTCGCACTGTAGATGGAGTGCGCGATGTGCATTCGAGCCTTACCATTAACGGTAAGCCGTATATGGCGATGTGGCAGAAAGAGAGCCGCTAAATGCAAAACGTCGCTAAATTCTCTGGGAATCTTGTCGTAAATTTTTCAACTGGTTAAATCTTTGAACTGCTTTGATAGTGCATGCAATGCAGGGTCTACCTCTTGCCCAGCCGATTCTAACTCTTCAATTGCTTTGGTCAGTGCTTTTGAGCAGATTTTTATCTCGGCTGAACTTAAAGAAACCGCATCTCCTGCGCTAGCCTGAAGAATCTTCAGGTTTAGCTGAAAGATCTCATCCTTGTCTAATTGAGGGGTAACTCCCAATTCTCGATGAAGAGCTCCATTTAAATTCCCGAGACTCCATGTAAGTAGCGCCCTTGAATGAATATCTCCCAATGGGACAATGGTCTCTCTGGGACGACCTGGACCACCTAGCATAATACCCACCTTATCTTTCGTTTTACTGCTTATGAATACTTTGGCCTGGAATTTGAAGCAAATAATTCTCGCTACTTCCGCCAGTACTCCGTCGTGAATATGACGATCAGGGTGTAGAACTCTAATCGACCGAGTACCATGCCTCCTGTGAGCGCGATTTTTGAGCCGGTGGGAAGGGCCGCATAATTACTGTAGGGTCCGAAATCACCCAGCGCCGGTCCGATATTGGAAAGGGCTGAAATGGAGGCAGAGGTGGCAGAGAGGAGATCTACTCCTTGAAAGGTCATAACGAGCACTATAGAGGTGCAAACCGTTACGTAGAGAAACACAAATCCCCAGATAGCATTGATCACGTCGTCCGGTACGGAGTGATCGTTAATCTTAATAGAGTATAGGGCTCTTGGATGGACGACTTTTTTGAGCTCTTTGAAAAGCTGCTTCATCGCAGCGGCGAATCGAACACACTTGAGTCCGCCAGCAGTTGAGCCAGACATCCCTCCCATAAACATAAGGAGAAGGATGAGCGTGTGGGTGCCAACTGGCCAATAGATGTAGTCAACGTTTGTAAAACCAGTCGAAGAGGCCGTGCAGATTACGGTAAAGAGGGACTGCCGAAAGGACTCTTCAAAACCAAGTGTAGACTCAAGTTTTCCCCAAATAGTCAGGGTGCATACGATCGTCACTATCCCGAGAATGGAGAGGTACCACTGAGCCTCCGTGGTCCACATTGCTTTTAAGCTGCGGGTAAGAAGCACTCGGAAGTGGAGCGAGAAGTTGATTGA
>JAGRAT010000265.1 GCA_020434495.1 Bdellovibrionales bacterium
TCGGCGGATCTCCTTGTTGGAGAGCTTTTACTCTCCTTAGAGAAAGAGCCTACGATTCCGAAAGATCATCACTATAACTTTACAGGAACTCGAGAAGAGGGATTTACCCTAACTGCGAGAATTCCATTCTCTGCCGAGGGAGAAGCCAAGCCCTTGGTCCCGAAGAACGAGGAGTCTGCCAAGCAGGCAGATGAAACCGAACAGACGGAATCAAAACAATAGATTGGATTTAGGCAGCCTCTGATTTTTTTGCCCGAGAGCGAGGAGCGCTCTTCTGTTGCTGAGAGGCCTTCTTCTGAGATGTTCTCGATTTCGGTTTGGGAAGGGGCTCGGTACGCGCTACTTCCTTACGAAGCTTCTGTTCTTTAGCAGCTTTCTGTGGAGCAGGGCCAGAGTCTTCTGCATCCCGTTCTTTTCCATTTTTCTTGTTCACAACCCCAGACCGTATCTCTTCAAATGTTACCCGATCATCTTCATGTCGCGTTTGAATATCGGAGAGCTCTTGCTTTCGTGAAGACCATGTTGCTCCATCGAGGCTGTACAGCGTCAATTCTTCGTTGTTAAAAGTAACTGTTTTGGTTAAATACCGAGATTTTTTTGCAGTCATGTTCCCTGGCCCCAAAAATGCCCTTTCTCCCTAATTACTTGGATGACATAAAAATGAAGCTGGTTTCGCTTGAGAGATGCTTTATTAGGGTGATACAGCTATTTTCACCATTTTCGCTTAAATTGGGACCTAAGATGTCGAATTCGCAGCAAACTTCTGAAGAACTCCAGGACCGCTGGAATAAAATAGCATGGCCTAAGCATGCTACCGAGTTGCACGTCCACCTCGGAGGTTCGGTTCCACTCTACCGGCTGTGGGAGATAGCAGTCACCCGAGGAATTCGTGGCCTTGGAAATGGATACGAAGAGTTCATTCAGACGCTTCGACGAGATAGAGATAGAATCGCTTCTCTTGATGAATACTTGGAAGTTTACGATCGGGTAGAGCTCATTCAATCTGGCCCAGATGCCGTTCGAGAAAGCGTTACGATTGCCATTCACCGGGCATATCTCGATGGTGGAACTCTGATGATGGGTCAGGGAGGCGAACCCTCGCCGAGTAAACCTCTCTTTGCAATCTCGCGGCTCGAACTCCGTTTCAATCCGTTAAAACGAACCGGCGCAGTATTCCTCAAGGGCAAGCACGCCGGTCTTTATGATGTCGATCGAATCATTCGAGCAGCCGCAACAGCTATATCAGACTGCGAGATAGGATTTCGAGGAAGTATTCAAACTGGGCTGCTCTTCTGCTTCGGTCGAGATATGACGTATGAGGCAAACTGTATCCTCGCGAAGAAGGTGCGGACCTGGGTTGAAGAGGAAGAGAGTATAGTCGGAGTCGATCTTGCTGGTCCGGAGTCAGTGAATCCGCTCTCCGACCCTCACCAGCTGAAGCGAATGAAAGAAGTATTTGATCTTGTTGGACCGAAGCTTGGACGAACAATCCATGTGGGAGAGACGCCCCATGTCGATCTCAAGACTTTCATTAACACAGTGGAAACTCTTGAACCCACCCGTGTAGCCCATCCTATTGTAGCTGCAAGAAGTTATCTTACAGACAAGAATCCCGATGGACTTAAAGTTCTCCAAGAACGTGGGATCGTTTGCGAATTATGTGTTCATTCGAACCTCCTCACTGGCGCGGTGAACTCCCTCGAGGAATACGGGGAATTAATCAAGGTATTCGATGAATTCCAGATTCCATATACCTTCTCTACGGACGCTCCCTCTCTGCAGGTCACTACGTTGGCAAGTGAACTTCACCACCTCTTTATGGCGGGCGGTATTACTGAGGATCAAATTCTTCGCTCGTTTGAAACTGCTGACAAATCTTCTTTCCTCCCTTCAGAGTGAGGAGAGGGACTTCACGATAACGAGCAATAGGTGTATCGTTCTCCACAAAGCTCTAGGGAGAAATTAAGGAATCCGATGGAAGAAATACTCCAACCAGACCCAAATGAGAATTATCGCCTTCGTAAAACAAAGCTCATCGCAACTCTCGGACCAGCTACTCGTTCCCCTGAAAAAATTAGAGACCTCATTCGATCGGGAATGAACGTTGCTCGGCTGAACTTTTCCCACGGTTCGCACGAAGAGCATGAGGAAACGCTTAATAGGATCCGTGAAGCATCAAGAGAGCTGCAGATGCCAGTAGCCGTTCTTCAGGATCTCAGTGGACCAAAAATTCGAATTACCGAGTTGGAAGGCGATTTCAAACAGGTTCAAGATGGTGAAGAGATTTATCTCCAACATAAAGCTGGCGCGAAGAGCGCCGGAGATACCATTTATCTCGAGACTCTCAATCCTGTTGAGTTTTTAAAAGCAGGCGAACAGATACTGCTCGCCGATGGCATTCTCGAACTTAGAGCGCTGGAGATTTTGGAAGAGAAGGTTCGTTGCGTTGTGAGCAAGGGGGGACGAATTCGCTCGAGAGTAGGCATCGCTTTCCCAGATAGTGAGATTAACCTTCCGGCAACTACTGATAAGGATTTTCTTGATCTCGCTTGGGGGATAGAGCACGACATCGAGTACGTGGCCATCTCCTTTGTGAACTCGGCTATGGATGTTCTAAAACTTCGTGAAGAGATCACAAGACAAGGTGGTCATTCGAAGATTATTGCAAAAATCGAGAGGAAATCAGCACTGCGGAACATTAACGAAATCATGAGCGCCAGCGATGGACTCATGGTCGCTCGAGGAGATCTCGGGCTCGAACTCCCGCTCGAAAAGGTTCCCCGCGTCCAGAAACGACTCATCGAGGAAGCGAACTACAGAGGCATTCCAGTTATTGTTGCAACTCAGATGCTCCACTCTATGGTGACCTCTGTAAGACCAACGAGAGCGGAGGCATCTGACATCGCTACCGCTGTAATGTCCGGAGCAGACGCGCTTATGCTCTCAGAAGAAACAGCAATCGGAGAAAATCCGATTCTCGCCATCAAACATCTCGGTAAAATCGCTTTTGAAGCAGAACGGGAATTTGATTTTGACGAATACAAATTCCGCTTGAAGGAAGCCGACACTGAAACCATTCCCGACGCCGTTGCCTACGCCGCTGCCGCTGCTGCGATTAAGGTAAAAGCTCGTGCACTGGTTGCCTGCACTGAAACCGGGAACTCCGCTCGACTCATCGCAAAGTATCGTCCACAGCAAACCCTCTTTGGCGCATCAAGCTCGGAGAGGACCATCCGCAGAATGTGTCTCTACTGGGGAGTTCAGCCAGTACTCTTTAAATCTCCGGAAAATCATGAACGCGAGCTCGAAACTGCTCTTCAGCAAGTTCAAGAAGTTGGTAATTTTGAGAATGGGGACCGCGCAGTGATAACGGCGGGATTGAACGTCCGTACCCCAGGATCAACCAGCCTGCTAGAAATTCGTGAGTTTCGCTACGCGTAAAGCCAGTACTCTCGCCCGAAGTTGAATATGAGCCGCGCTTGTCATCTCCTTGCCTATTAGGCTAGCGCCTTTCCTCGCCTATTAGGCTGGCGCCTTGCCAATTAAACATAGTTTGAATTTCCTTCAAAACTTTCTGTTCTGATTGACTACCAACCCGCATCAAACCTTGGGTACTCTTCAACTTCTGCTAGGCCAAATAATGGCGGTAGCGTAGGTTGTTAGCTGAATTCGTAACTTCTTAGAGGAATCTATAAGTGATGCGATTATCGTTTCTCTCCCTTCTTTTACTTTCATTTATCACCTTCATAGCATCCCCAGCGTTCGCTCAAGCCGATGCCAAGGTAACCGTCTACGCCATCTCTGGAGATGCGACCTACACCTCCACTGCGGTGCCGAATGGAAGAAAGCTTACCAAAGGAGACGAGCTTCCCCTTACCGGAATGATTGCTGTTGGACAAAAATCACGACTTGGACTTCGCTTTGCCGACGGACGACTCATTCGACTCCGAGAGAAATCACAACTCGAGCTCTCACCCGCTTCTGGCCAATCAGAAGAAGAACTCAACTTGGTCGATGGTGCGATGCACCTCTTTAATAGACTGGGGAAAACCCGATACACAGTAAAAACACCTGAGGTCAGCGCTGCAATTCGCGGAACCGAGATCGTCGCTTCGCGGATAAACGGTGAATCAACTGTAACCGTTTACGATGGAGAAGTTCTCTTAGAAGCACAATCAGAAACCCTTCGACTTACCCATGGAGAAAGCGGTGCGGTCAAACAGGGCGAGGCACCTCGAAAAGTTCAACTCCTTAAGCCAACAGAACAGGTTGAATGGGCGCTTTATTTCCCTGTTGTCCTCTTACAGAAGGATTACACTGAATACCGGTCGCATGGAAACACTGCTCTCGTAAATGTTTATGAACTGGCCTTCAGTGCGAACTTCAAGGAGGCACTTCAGGCGTTGCCGCAAGGGAGTAACACTCCAGAGCTCCGCTCCGCTCTTCTCACTCTTGCAGGAGCTCCAGGAGAAGCACGAGCTATTCTAAACGGAATGAATAGTGATGAAGCAAAGGCGCAACTTGGAGTCCTCGCCCTACTCACCAATGACAGAAAGCAAGCCGAACTCCTCTCTCAGCAGGTCGGCTTAGGAAAATCCCCAACCGCTTACCTCTTAAAAGCCCTTCTCCGTTCTACCTCCGGAGATATAGCCGGTGCTTCCGAGATAATCTCCGCTGCCTTAGCGATGTATCCGGATGAACCAACTTTTCTTGCCCGCAGAGCAGAGCTTGAACTCGGCCTCGGGAAGAACGAAGAGGCACTCGAAACAGCGAAGCAAGCATATGCCATTAGACCGAGCGATCCTTTCGTAACGAGCATCCTCGGATTTGCCTACCTCGCACGACAGGATTCAACAGCTGCAGAACAGAGCTTCCAAGCTGCTCTCGCATCAAGTGCAGATTTTCCAGAAGCGAACTTTGGACGTGCACTCTCGCTCCTTGGCCAGGGAAAGCTGGCAGAGGGACGACAAGCGCTAGAACGAACCGTTCACCTTGATTCTGCCAGAAGCCTCTACCGCAGCTATCTTGGAAAAGCATTCTTTGAGGAAGAGCTCGAAGACAACGCGGAAAAGGAGTATGGC
>JAGRAT010000266.1 GCA_020434495.1 Bdellovibrionales bacterium
ACAGTGGCGAGAAGAGGCGGAAAAGATCAAAAGATTTCTGCCGAATGAGAGCAAAAAATGTCCCCACTATTCCAAGAAGGGGAAAAGCAATCAACGGCCAGTGAACTTGATCGCCATAGTTGAAGTACACCCACTCGCGGATTCCCCCGGCCAAAGTTGCGGTTCGAAAGATACGCGGATCAAAATCAAGTGCAAGCCAGTCGCTAAATACAATAGGGCGAATGGCTAGAGTTACAATGCAGCAGGAAATGAATCCAAGGGTTCCGCTTACCAGGGGATTGAACCGTCGTTCCTTGATCATCCAAACCAGTAGCGCGACAGCCAAGGGAAGAAAGAGGTGTGGTTTCATAGTGAGCGGAAGAAGAAGAAGTCCTGCTAAGATGTCTCTGTTACGGCTAATCGACCAAAGCGCTGCAGCAAGAGAACATGTGAGCAGGAGAGACAACTGTCCTATCCAAACGCAATGAAAAAGCGGAAGGAATATGTATGCGACTAGGAGCGGGAGTTCCCCAACTTCTTCACTACAATTCGCGTATTGGTGGGAAAAGAAGAAACTTGCGCCGACGATAAAGAAGAGGTTGCAGAAAAGCCAAAGGAGGCGGCTCATGTCAAAACCAAACGTATTAAAAACAAACAATAGCGGTAAAGCCCAAGGAGGATTTAAGAACGGTTGCGGGGCAACGCGCCAAGGTTGTGCCGCTCGTTCAATTTCAAAAATGACACTCTGGTCATAGGGGTTTCCCCCTCCCAACATGGCCTGCGAGCCGGCCCAAAAAGCGATTGCGTCTACGGCGCCAACTACAGCGACGCGTTCCCACACGGATTCTGGGTTTTCCTTTTGCGGGAGCCAAGGAAGAAGAGCAATCATCCCCCCGAACATGAAAAAACAGAGAAGATGATGAAGGTGCTGAAACTGATCCGATTTCTTAGGTCTAATTTTCACCTCCAACTTCGGCCTCCAAGACCAATTCACCTCTAAAGATACTCTCATACGGGTTCGGCAACGAGAAAGGGTGATATGGAGAGAACAGTTTCCAACACTAGCGCGCAGGAATAGCTCTTGCGTTGAGGTTTTTGTTCTTTTCTTATGGATAAGTAAGGTAATGAAGAATTTTCACCTTAGAAGAATGCAAGACAAATCAGAAAATAGAGCGTTTATTCCGCTCCTCATTGTTATTTCCTCCTCCCTTAGCCTTCTGGCGATACCCTATGGCCTGTTCGAATGCCACGATTACTTGCTCCATCTAAAGTGGGCTTCTTTTTTTTCGGAGCAGCTTTATAGTGGTGAACTCTATCCCAGATGGCTCTATGCCGACTATCGCGGGTTTGGAAGTCCCGTATTCTACTTCTACCCACCACTTCCCTATTACGTGTCAGCACTATTCATAGCGCTCTTCGCTAGGACTGAAGTATTTTGGCTCGGTGTTACCATATCTGGCGCTCTCTCGTTGGTGGTGGCTACCCTGGCTATGTACTGGTGGTTACGAACTCGATTTTCACTGAGAGCTTCTTTCTTCGCATCGCTGTACTATCTCCTTGCGCCGTATCATTTCGGTATCGATTTCTACACGAGATTTTCATTGGCCGAACTATGGAGCTTTGTCTGGCTGCCACTCATTTTCATTTCTCTCGACAAGTATCTCAAAGGAAATCGGAAAGCTCTGCTCTCGTTCTCGCTTTATGTCGCTCTTCTTACGCTTTCGCACTTGCTCATCGCTCTGATTACCTTCCCATTTCTTCTTGGCTATGTTTGGATGCTGAGTGAAAGCAACAAATCGAGGACCCTCTTTTTTGTAGTGGCCGCTCTTACTCTTGGAGTCGCTCTCAGTGCGTTCTATTGGTTACCTGCGGTCCTTTCCATTCAAGAAGCACAGTCACTTGGTTGGGGAAGGCATGGTTATGCAGAAAATTTTGTTTTCTTTTTCGGTGAACTAGGCAATCCACTTCGAGTTTTTCGAATTTACATCTGCCTCATCTCAGTTTCTACCCTCGTTCTTCTTTTCGTAACTCGCTATGGAGTCAGTGGGAAGATGCTGGAAGCAGCGCTCCCTCAACGAGAAGTCAATATGTGGTTTGCTTTTGGAATTTTGTCGTTCTTCATGAGCACTCCTCTCAGCTGGCCAATTTGGTCTCTTATCACACCACTCCAATCATTACAGTTTCCCTGGCGTTTTCTTTCGTTGACCACATTTGCCTCTACTGTCCTCGTTGCGCATCTAGCCCAAGGATTTCAAACCTTCACCACTTCCCTGACGAAGATCCTATCTCGGATCACTTTTGCTGTTCTGTTCGCGCTCTCCATTTCCCTTACGCTTCTCCACCTGATGGAGTCTTACCGACTGTTCAGCAGTTTGGACCAGAAAGCTATTCAGGAGTATGTCTTTAACAATCTTCGACCTCATGAATACCTCCCAAGAGCTTTTCAAACAATGAAGCCTGCAGAAGTTGAAACCTGGCAGAGCGCATTGCCTGTTAAAGAGAAAAGTCTTCTTTATCTTCCTACTCCCATTTCTCAAACGAATCTCATCCCACTAGACGAAAAGCATTTAGAACAGGTTACCATTCCTCACTTTTACCACCCAAGCTGGCGGGCCTACGGAATATCATCGAAGGAATCCATTTCACTTCGAAGCGATCGTTATGGATTGATTACCTTTCAAAGACCAGCCGAGGAGCAGACATTGGTGCTCGATCGGACACTGATGCCTGTCGAAAAGATCGCTCGGCTTCTTAGTGCTGTTGCCTTACTTTGCTTGTTGATACTGTACTTTCAATGCTTCTTACCGGTGTCCGCCCGACTTTCTGTGAAGAAACATTCTGTACGGTAACCCTTCGAACGTTATCATCTCGGCAGAGAACTCGTAGATTCGGTTCTTTCGAACATTCTAGATCTCCGGTTAGTTGACCACCTTAGCGAAGACCCTTTCGCAAATAATCAGCATCGTTTGAAGAACTATTGCGATGTCTCCAAACAAACTTCGTGATCGAACGTAATCTATATCGCTTGCGAGCTTGGCCGGGAGAAGCACGTCGAGGTAATATCTTTCGGGATCCGATTCCGCAGCGAGAAGTTCTTCTTCGTTTCTATAGCGAAGTTGCGTCGGCCCGGTTATCCCTGGAGCAACTGAGAGAACTTCTCTTCGCGAGCTTTCTGGGTAAAGATTCACGTATTTACCGACTTCCGGCCTGGGACCTACGAGACTCATTAGTCCCCGTAAGACATTGAAGAGCTGGGGCAATTCGTCAATTTTCGTTTTCCTCAACAGTTTTCCGACCGGAGTAATTCGTTCGTCATCTGAACTCGTAATAAGGGAGCCCGTTTCAGTTGGAAACGTGTTCATGGTACGAAATTTAAAAAGTACAAATGGAACACCATCTTTTCCGATTCTTTCCTGCAAAAAAAATACAGGTCCTATGGAAAAGCACTTGATGGCAATAGTCGCAAAAGCGAAAACAGGTAAGAAGAGGACAATCAGAATCGCACTTGCTATGACATCAAAAACTCGCTTAATCACACTCAATTTCACTTCTGATGCATAAATCCAATTCTCTTGACCGCCTCTATAACTCGCTGAACATCTTCATCATCAAGTGCTGGATAAATTGGGAGCGAAATAACGGCCGAGTAAATCGACTCAGTATTTGGATACTCCCCCGAGTCAAAGTTATACCGATCGCGATAGTAAGGATGTCGATATATCGGGATATAGTGAACACTGGTCCCTATACCAGCTTCTCCAAGCTGCTCAATGAATCGCTCTCTATCTATCGAGAGGGCATCCAATTTCAACACCAATGGAAAAAGATGCCTGTTATGAACTACCTCATTAGAGAGATCCCACTGAAAGGGGTTAATAAATGGAATCTTCCGAAACGCTGCAATGTAAGCGGCTGCAATTTCTCTCCGGCGATCATTTGCTCGTTCTAACTTTCCCAACTGAGCGATGCCCATGGCCGCTGCGATGTCTGTCAAATTATACTTGAAGCCCAACTCACAAATTTCGTAGTACCATTTTCCCCCTGCGCCATATCTTTTCCAGGCATCTCGGTTCATACCGTGCAAGGAAAGTCTTCTACACTTATCCGCAAAGGCCTCATCTTGGCATGCCAGCATACCGCCCTCTCCGGTAGAGAGATTTTTTGTCGCATAAAAAGAAAATGCGACCGCATCACTATGTGCGCCAATTCGCCTGCCATTAAGCGAGGACCCGAGAGCCAATGCCGCATCTTCAAGAATTTTTAGATTATTTGCCTTAGCTATATCACCAAGCTTCCCCAGCTCGCAGGGCAGTCCGGCATAGTGAACAGGGATAATAACCTTCGTTCGCTCAGACAGTTTCTCGCGAACACACTCTGGATCGATATTTCCAGTCAGTGGATCGATATCGGCAAGAACGGGAGTTGCACCGACATATTCAATCGCCTCAACGGTTGCGCAAAAAGTGAAAGGAGTTGTGATGACTTCGTCGCCTGGCCCAACACCCCAACCAGCAAGTGCAACATGCATCGCCGCAGTACAAGAATTCAGAGCCACCGTACAAGGACAATTTACATAATCCTTTATTGCCTCCTCAAACTCTCGCACCTTCGGACCCGAAGTTACCCAACCGCTTTTCAGAACTTCCTCAACGAGCTGGAGCTCTTCCATTCCGAAATCAGGGCGATGAAAAGTTATGTGAGAAGGAGACATATACCTAGCGACCGTAGAATGTCCGAACTGACGAAGTTATGTACTCAACTTGATCGTCGGTAAGGTATGGGTGCATAGGCAAACTCAGTGAGATTTCACTTAACCTTTTTGAAACAGGGAGCTCCTGATGTGAAAGGTTTGCGAAGGCCTCCTGCAAATGCAGCGGTTTTGGATAATAGACACCTGTTGGAATACCCTTTGATTGTAAGAACGTAGCAAGCTCGTCCCGCCTATCGGTTTTGATAGAATAAAGCGCCCAAACAGATGTGACACCTTCAGGAATAATTGGAACATGGCAAACATCCCCCAACTCACCGCTGTAGTTTGTTGCAATCTCGTTTCGCCTTTTTATCTCATCTTCATAAATTACGAGCTTTTCG
>JAGRAT010000267.1 GCA_020434495.1 Bdellovibrionales bacterium
CCTATTTGCTGGTCCAGGGTGCAGAATGAGAGCACCGGGACAATGCTGGTCAATCTTTGGCAATGACACACCGTAAAACCGACTGTATTCATCAAGTGAACCGATGTAGGAGTCTTTTTGGCGCTCTTTCTGCATTCGAAGCACCATTACGACATCGGCCCCTTCTATCCCACTTTCGAGCCGAGAATGAATTGCTACCCGCTCTCCAAAGCACTCCTCGTCACGGAGAAACTCGGGAACAAGCCCTGGCGGGCCGACGAGCCGAACCTCATTACCGAGAAGAAGATGTGCCCACACATTACTTCTCGCTACCCGAGAGTGTCGAATATCGCCAACAATAGCGACTTTCAATTTTGGCAGCTCTTGGAGGGATTTTCCGAAATGTTGCTGTAAGCTTAAAAGATCGAGCAATGCTTGCGTTGGATGCTCGTTCATCCCGTCACCAGCATTTACTACGGCTGTCGATGACAAACGTTGTGCGAGAAAATGAGCAGCTCCGCTAGCTCGATGGCGGATAACGATAACATCTGGTCGCATGGCTTGTAGGGTTCTCGCGGTATCGAGCAGGGTTTCCCCCTTCGAGATAGAGGAGCCACTCCCACTGATGTTGATGGTATCAGCAGAAAGACGCTTTCCAGCAATTTCGAAACTCACCCGAGTGCGGGTGCTATCCTCCAAGAAGACATTGAGAATAGTTTTCCCTCGAAGCGCAGGTACCTTCTTAATTGAGCGCTCTGAAACTTCAATAAAAGTCTGAGCTTCAGACACAAAAGCAAGCAACTCCTCTTTTGAGAGCGATTTGATATCTAAAAGATGCTTACTCTTCATCCGGACCTATTTCCCTTCTTTTGATCTGCCACTCTCGGGAAGCTTGGAGGCGATATGTACCCCATCGGTTTCGCCAAGTTCCTGCAGGGTGACTTTCACAAACTCATCAACGTTCGTTGGCAGATTCTTCCCCACATAGTCTGGTCGAATGGGCAGTTCCCGGTGTCCTCTATCTGCAAGTACCGCGAGCTCCACTCGAGAAGGACGACCGAAATCGATGATGGCGTCCAGTGCGGCTCGAACAGTCCGACCGGTAAACAACACGTCATCAACGAGAATAATTCGCTTTCCGGAGATGGAGAATGGAAGCTCTGTGCCTTTCAGAGTCGGCTGCTCAGCGGTATGAGAGAGATCGTCACGGTAGAGGGTGATATCGAGAACTCCAAACGGGATCTCCTCCTTGGTGAGCTCTTTCAGCCCACTTTGGATTCTTCGCCCTAAGAACTCACCTCCGGTGCGTATCCCCACTACTGCCAAACGGGAGGCTTTCCCATCCTTCTCTACGATCTCGTAGCAGATACGGGTAAGCGCTCTACTTACCTGAACTTCATCGATTACAGTTGTCCATCTTTCGTGGAGTGATTTATCAGTCATACGGACCTCGCATTAATACTTTGAAACTGAGAGTGAAAAAATCAGAGTGAAAAAATCTTCGAGAAGAAAAGCATCTTCGAGAAGAAGATCGAGGTCTTGCCCAATTCTGCCGACAAAAAAAACGGGGGAAAAAATAGTCGGTACGGTTATCAAAATTCGCGGTTTTCGACCCTGCTGCGGTAGGCAGCAGTTTGCTGGTTGGCGGTACTTGCGGCACCGTATTTTTCGGCACCGTATTTTTCGGCACCGTATGTTTCGGCACCGTATTATGGCTGGACACGTCTCTCTCCTTTGTGGACTCTCAGGAACACATTAAAGGGATTTTCAAAGGCGCGAAGTTTGCGCTGCCGAGTAAACTAGCCTAGCTGAAAATCTTTGGCAACTCTTCGATACTCATATTCGTGAGCGGCCCTTCGCTCTCTAACCGCGCTCTCTAACCAACGTCGCTTCCTCTAAAACTTCTGCTTTCGCCCAGAGAACGGCTCCTTTATACGCATATCGAACTCAAAGGTATGCAACTCTATCTCGTCCCCATTGAACCATGGAATGTAGAGAGATTCCTGGTAACGAAGGTTAATAAGCATGGTATTCCCATCTCGACGGATCTCGAGGTCATCCGGGTCAGCAGGAATCTCCTGTCGCTTCATCTCGCGAACAAGCCTCCGACGGATTTCATCATCAGTAAGTATCCCTGCCCTTGAGGCGACTCCGGAGGCCTGATTCTCGAGTTCATAGTACGAATAAAAAATGGGGAGAGTATTCCAGAGGCAGTATCCGACAAAAATACCGATACCACTAAAAACGATAATGGTTGCTCTTGAGGCCCCCCGACAATCATTCAGCCGCTCTCTCCAAGATGCTCGGCTACGAGAAGATGCGCGACTAAGAACTTCAGGAGACGACACGTGTAGTTTCTTCATATACTGTCAGCAATTGAGATTCCCGGATTTACATCGGTTAAAGCCTGCCGTTTCTGGTGCCCAGTATCTGTTTTCCATCCGGATTTGTTTTCTATCCGGGGGTATACCGGCTAGCTGGCTAGTCAGTATAGTATCCTGGAGCGACATTCGAACGACAATGGGAAAATATGCCAAAAACCGTCTGGGGGCTGCTCGGCGTTGCAACCCTCCTTCTCATACTCGGAACTGGAAACCTCATTATAGGAAGCACTCGAGCTGCCCATTATCGAGAGGTCTTAAATGAAATCCAGCATAAGGTTGAAGGGGAGGAGAAGGCCTTCGCAACTTCTGATAGGCAGTCTTCAAATGGAGTATCGTCAAACGAACTGCGGCTCAAAGAAATTGCGAGCTCTACCGAAGCGCAAGCGCACTTCAATACTATCCGACAGCGCTTTGAGTATTATCAGTTCTGCGTAATCGGGGCGAAATATTTTCTCGCGCTGAGCGGATGCTTATATCTTGCGGCACTTGTCGCTCTGCGATTTGTTCAGAAAGAAACGCTTCCCGAAAAGCGGAATGCTCTGTAATCGGAAAAACATACCCTCTATGACGTGCGCGTGCGCATGAAACTTTCCCTTTCCTTGTCTAACGTTAGTTGAGAATCGAAAAGGCAAAGTGCACGCCCATGGGAAAGAGGCAGAAAATAACTCCTGGAGAGCCACTCTCGCCTACCCTTGCGCTTTGCTATTCATCGTCTAAACCGTAAGCCTGAACTTTCATGATGAGATTCGATCGCGAGATTCCTAGACGACGAGCCGCTTCGCTCTTATTGTTTTTTGTGCGCTCAAGTGCGTCTTGTATTAGTGTGCTTTCAACTTCGGCCAAAGCTTCCTTAAGGGGAATGTCGTAAAGAAATTCCGGCAACGAAGAGCTCTGCTTTGAAACCGAACTTTGGCTAGTGGAACCATCTGGACGCTTCCAAAAGTGCCTTGAAAGATAGCCTGGCCCAATCTGTGAAGCCATCCCGCTCATGCTAACAATCCGCTCAATTTCATTTTGAAGCTCACGAATATTTCCCGGCCAAGGATAACGTTCAAAAAAGAGGAGAGCTTCCTCGGTCAAATGCTTCTCCGGTTTGTTCTGTTTCTCGCAACTTCGCTTCAAAAAATGAGTGGCGAGCAGGGGGAGATCTGACAACCGCTCGCGGAGAGGCGGAAGGTGAAGCTCTAGCACTTTTAGTCGAAAGAATAGGTCCTCACGAAAGGTCCCTTCTTTTACCATCTGCTCAATGTTTCGGTGAGTTGCTGCAACGATTCGAACATCGACTTTACGCTCATCTGAGCTTCCAACCGGAGTAATCACCCCCTCTTGAATGACTCGGAGCAATTTCGTCTGGAGCTGTAAGCTCATCTCTCCGACTTCATCAAGGAACAGTGTGCCTCCATTTGCACTTTCAAAGAGCCCTTGAGTATTTTTCTCGGCACCCGTGAATGCACCCTTTACATAACCGAAGAGCTCTGATTCCAGAAGATTCTCATGAATGGCCCCACAATTCTGCGCAACAAATGGCTCTCGAGCTCTCGCCGATGTTTTGTGAACAGCTCTTGCTACGAGCTCTTTTCCGGTTCCAGATTCACCGATGATAAGCACTGGCGCAGAAGAGTCTTTAAATCGGAGAACATGACCGATGAGCTCTTGAATATCCTCGCTTTCACCGATGAGATTCGCGAAAGGCCCCCCATCGATCTCGGCACTTGAAGCTCGCTGGCCCTTGAGAACACTCACTTCGCGATAAAGCGAAGCAAGATGCAGCCCAGATCGAACTCGCGCGAGTAGCTCTCTTGGCTCACACGGCTTTCGAATGTAGTCCTCTGCTCCGGCTTCTAAGCCAGCTGCGATATCATCGAGTTCGTCCCGCGAACTCATCAAGAGAATTGGGATCTCTCTCGTTGCCTCATCTGCTTTCAGTTCTCTGGCAGCTTCCACCCCAGACTTCTTCGGCATGACAACATCCATCACGATAAGTGCAGGAGTGATCTTCGCTGCTTCACTTACAGCGGCCGCGCCATCTGTAGCGGTAACGACGTGAGCACCGTTCGACTCGAGCAGAGTCTGGGTGGTGAAGAGGAGCTCCGGATTATCATCAACAAGGAGAATAGTTGCGCCATCGAACGACTCCCCACTTCCTGAGGTCAGGGAATCTTGCCTGTTTTTCTCCGAACTGTTCATTCAGTAGCTCCTGCCCGTCTCCGATCGGAAGAAGAACTCAATTCGCCTACTATCCGCCTTTCATCATCTCAAGGAACTCTTTATTGCTCTTCGTTCCATCCATCTTACTGATGAGCCACTCCATCGCTTCAATGGTATTGAGAGGATTCAGCACTTTTCGAAGAAGCCAAATCTTTTGAAGAACATCATCTTCAAGAAGGAGGTCTTCTTTTCGTGTTCCAGAACGGTTGAGATCTACCGCTGGATACACCCGTCTATCAGCAAGCTTTCGATCAAGAACAAGTTCCATGTTACCGGTTCCCTTAAACTCTTCGAAGATGACCTCGTCCATTCGAGAACCGGTCTCGATTAGCGCTGTACCAATAATGGTAAGACTCCCGCCTTCTTCAACGTTTCTTGCAGCCCCAAAGAAGCGCTTAGGCTTGTGAAGTGCATTTGAGTCCACACCTCCAGAGAGAATCTTCCCACTCGGAGGAACTACTGCGTTATATGCTCGCGCCAA